>NZ_JVEL01000551.1:0-15439 GCF_001076875.1 Serratia sp. 506_PEND | reverse complement strand
GCCAGGCCACCTCGGTGATGAAGCGCACTTTCAGGCGCGAGTCGGCGTTGGCGCCGCAGAAGGTATCCACCACGAACAGGCGTTTGCCGGACAGTTGTTCGGTGACCAGGTGTTTCAGATCGGCCCACACTTCCGGGCTGAGGGGTTTGTTGTCGTTCTTGCCTTTGCCCTGATCGGCCCACCACACGGTATCGCGGGTGATGTCGTCGCGGACGATGTATTTGTCTTTCGGCGAGCGGCCGGTGAAGATGCCGGTATCGACGGAGACGGCACCCAGCTTGGTGACTACCCCACGCTCAAAACCTTCCAGAGATGGGTCTGTTTCTTCCTTAAACAGCAGTTCATAGCTCGGGTTGTGAACGATTTCGCTAACGTCGTGAATGCCGTAAGCGGCCAGATCCTGAGGGGTTATACCTTTAACGCGCATGTTACTACTCCTTGGTCACAGAATTTCTGGCGGCAATTGTAGGGATCTAACGGTGCGTAACCGCGATGGGTATCAAATATTTAACGTTTTAGGCGGTATTTCGTTACGATCTGAGAGATAGCACACGGAAAAAAGCAAACGTGCAAACGGCGGGCGTTGGCGGGCGCCGGGCGCGCCCGCCGAAAGGGTGTAACTTAGTGCAACTGGTCGCTTTCGCCGGTGTTACCCGCATACAACGCGGCAACATCAACCGGGTCAAAGACATAGTGGCTGCCACAGTAGTCGCAGTGCATGTCGATGTTGCCGTCCTGCTCCAGCATGTCCGCCACTTCGTCGGTCGGCAGGGTCAGCAGCGCGTCGGCGCAACGTTGGCGAGAACAGGTGCAGCGGAACTGCACGTCCTGCGGTTCGTACAAAGTGACCTCTTCCTGGTGGTACAGGCGGTACAACACTTCGTTGGCCGGTAGGCCGAACAGCTCTTCGCTTTTGACCGTGTTGGTCAGTTGCACCAGATGATCGAAATCATCGAGATTGCCGTCCTGCGCCGGCAGCACCTGCAGCAGCATACCGGCCGCCGCGGCGTTGCCTTCCGCTTCGCCGGTGCGAATGAACAGGCGGGTTGGCAGCTGCTCGGACTGGCGGAAGTAGGCTTCCAGGCATTCGGCCAGGGTTTCACCTTCCAGACCGACGACGCCCTGATAGCGCTCGCCTTCCGTCGGGGAAATGGTGATGACCATGACGCCGTTGCCGATCATCTGATGCAAGGTGCTGTCGTCGGCGATAGGCGCCTGGGTGCGCGCAACGCCGCGCATCTCCTGGCGGTTGTTGCCGTTGATCACCGCCAGCTTCAGCGGGCCGTCGCCTTGCAGCTGAACGGTGATATCGCCGTCGAACTTCAGGGTCGCGGTCAGCAGACTGGTGGCGACCAGCAGTTCACCCAGCAGCTTTTGCACCGGCGCCGGGTAGTCGTGGTTATTCAGGATCTGCTGATAGGTTTCGCTGACGGTAACCAGCTCGCCGCGCACCGCGTAGTTTTCAAACAGGTAACGGTGCAATTGGTCATGGTTGGACATAATCTTCTCTCATTGCGGTGAGGGCTTATTCCGGCTCACCAAATTTAAATTTCATCAGGTCGCGCCGCTCCTTTTTGTCCGGACGACGGTCCGGATGCGGCATGGTCAACGCGTTCATCTTGCGCGCCAGCGCCATTTTTTCGCGGTTGGCGATGCTGGCTTCGGTTTCCTGATACATTTGCTGCGCCTCGCCGGCGCCGCGGCGTTGGCTGGTCAGCGCCAGCACGATCACCGTACGTTCTTCGTTGCCCTGCCGCAGCTTGAGCTCGGCGTTAAGTTCGACAATCTTGCTCGGCTTGCCGCGCTGGCCGTTATAATGCACCTTGCCGCCGTCGATCATTTCGCGCGCCAGCGCGCGGGTCTTGTAGAAGCGTGCGGCCCACAGCCATTTATCCAGCCGGACCGCGTCGTCGCGCGTCGCTTTGTCCTTCATGCTTCCCCCTTGGCCAGCGCCGGTATCAGCAGGCGATAGTCGCGCATCGACGGATGGCGCTGGAAGCTTTTCTCCGCCGTGCTGGAGTCCGGGTTTTGCACGCCCAGGCAGTAACGAATGCCGAAAGTGCGCGCCGCGTCGAGGATCGGCTCGCCGTCGTCGACGAACAGCGTGCGCTGCGGGTTGAACCCGGTGTGCTGTTGCACCGCCTGCCACAGACGCTGATCTTCTTTCGGATAACCAAATGTGTGGGTGGAAAACAATAAATCAAGGTGCCGATCCAGACCGGTATGCTCGATTTTCACCGCCAGGCTGTGCGGATGGGCGTTGGTCAGCAAAATGGTTTGCAGGCCGGCGCCGCGCAGCGCCCGTAAAAACGGCTCGGTATCCTCGCGCAGCCGGGCGCGGCTGCCCACTTCGCTGGTCATGCGGTAGATATCCAGATCCAACCGCTCGCTCCAGTAATCGAAGCAATACCAATTCATGGTGTGCTGCACCGCCTGATATTCCCGCTCAATGATATGACGGGCTTCGTCAAACGGAATGGCGCGCCTTTCGCTCAGCGCTTGCGGCACCAGGCTGAGCCAGAAGTGACTGTCGAATTCCAGGTCCAGCAAGGTGCCGTCCATATCCAGCAGCACGGTATCGATCTGCGGCCAATCAAATTCGGGAACCATAAAAACTCCACGGGCGGACCGACGGGCGGTCCGCAGATGAGAATAATAGCGTTAGCGTAGCATAAGCAGATGACAGGGCGGAGGCCCGGCGTCAGGTTCAGGCCATCGGCCGCATCGACATCGGATTGATCTGCGGATTGAAGCAGCTGTCGTAGTAACGCTGGATATCGGCGACGCGGTGCTGATTGATGCGCCGACGCTGCACCAGCCGCCAGGCGTTATAGCCCAGGCTGACGACCACCGCCAGCAACAGCAGGCTGGTGCCGAGGTAGCGCCACAGGGTGATCATGTCCGGTTCGCTGTGCAGCGCCACGTGGCGGGTGCCGTTGGCATCGACGCTGAGGCTGGTGATCACCCCTTGCGCCTGGAACGGGGTATGCAGCAGCAGAGTGGAAAGGCGCTGCAGCTCATTCCACTGGTCGAGGGCGTTGTATTCGCTCTGCGGCGCTGAAGACTGCGGATGGCTGACCAGCTGGCGGCCTTCATCGCTGCGGATCAGGAAACCGCCCGGCGGCGGGCTGTTGAGCGCCGCGGCGGCCAGGCGCGTTTCATTGAAGATGAACGACGACGTGGCCACTTTGGTCAGGCTTTCCAGCGACTCGGCGCTTACCGGGCGCAGCAGGACGTTGACGCCTTGCAGCGCGCCGGATCTGGCGCGTTTCACCAGGCCGCTCCAGTTTTTGGCGTTGCCCAGGTTGACCAAGGCGTTTTTTAACCGCACGCAGTCGTTTTCTGCCTGGCACAAATCCTGTGTTTTCAGAACGATATCAGAGAAGTCATCCAACAGGATCATGCCGGATTTCTCGATGGCGCTGGCCAGCTGCGGGTTGACCTTCTGATCGGCGCCGCTCGGATGCAGCTGGCTGTTGACCGTGGCCAGCAGGGCCGTCGCTTTATCTATGACTTCCGATTCCGGCTGCGGCAGCGGGGCGGCGTTGTTCCAATAGATGCCGGAGCAGTCGAACGGCGCAAAATTGACGGTGCCGCCGCCGTTGGCCGGCGGCGGCACATAGCACATGCCGCTGCCGCGCACTTTCAGCGTGTCGCCGATGCGCAGCGGCGTGGCTTCCAGGGCTTGCACGCTGGTCACTTCCACTTTTTGCGCACCCTGCAGCCAGGCCATGCTGAGGGTCAGCGGCAGGTTGAGCGGAATATAGATCAGCAGCAACAGCAGTACCAGCGCCGAGCTGGCGACCAGCACCGCGTTGCGGCCCCACTGCTGCAGCGGGAAATTCTTCACTTCGTCATGCAGCGAGAGGAAGCGCCCCTGGCGCACTACCTGCCGATTGAGGTAGACGTCCACATCGGTGGTCTTGCCCAGATCCTGCGTCAGGTACGGCTGCCAATGCGGCGGGTAGATAAGATCGATGATGCCGAGCGAAATGTTGCTGATCTGCCCCTGATCGGACTCGCCGAACAGGCCCCAGCGCTTCGGCGTGCCGCGCAGGCAGTGGATCTCTTTCAGCTCACGCGACGCCGGACGGCGGAACAGGTTCCAGCATCCCCAGGCGATCATCAGCACCGCCACAAAAATCATCCAGGGGATAACCAGCACCGGGCTTATCAGGCTGAAGAACAGCAGCAGCAGCGCGGCGGAGATGATGACGGCTTCACGGATGCCGTTCGGCCGGTTCAGCGCATGCTCTTCCGGCGTTTCCTTGCGAATATTGACCAGCTCGACATGCTCGCTCTCTTCCTTGCGGATGGACGCGTTTTTGGTCGGCGTGGCGGCCACCACCGGCGGCTGCGGCCGATCGTGAATATGATCTTTCAGCGAGTGCCCGTTGAGCGAAATCACCAGCGGCAGCGTCTGGGTTCTGATCACTTCCACATGGTTGTCGGCGGTGATATAGGGTTCCCAAAACGGCGGCAGATGCACCTCTTCCGCGTCGAGGTAATAGCGCCATTTATTGGGATCGTCGCTGGCCAGCCCGTAGCGGGTGATGGCGTGCGTGACCGGATATACGTTATCGCTTTGCGGTGTGAGCGCCAGCTTGGCCGCGGGCAGCGTAGCGCCGCCGCCGGGCAACAGTTTGTTGCTCAGCTTGTTTTGCTGATTGAGATAGAACTCGACTGTGGCGCGCTCTTCGTCGGTCAGCTTGCGGTGGGCAGGCTTGATAAACGGCAATGCGTGCGCCAGCGCCGACGGGTTGCGGGCCTTGAACCACAGGTACAGGCCGGCGGCAATCAGGCAGACAAGCACTAAGGCCAATATCAACACTATTGTGCTCATGCAATCCCCATCTCACACCCGTGAATTTCGCCAACCTGATGAAAAGCTGAATATTATACGGAGTAAACCGCCAGGAGGCACCCAGAACTAATGAGGGAACAAACAGATTCTCGCTCTGGATCTCATTCCTTCATGACGCAAGGCCATTTTATCACTGATTCTTGCCTGCGTGATACTAGCAACCGGTCTCTGCCGTCGATATCGGTATTATCCTATTTTCTTGCGCGCTGTTTGCTGAATCAGTACGGAAAATCGCCGGCCGCTGGCTACGCTTGTTAAAAGAAAGTAAATTACTGTTCATGCGCGTTGCGGCGGAGCTTGCCCTTAACGCACAATGTGATCAGGATCGAATTTGGTCAGCGTTTGAGCGCCAACGAGCCGTGCGTTACGCCAATCATTTTTTCGGTTGCCCCGTCCGCGCCTGGGTAACCTCTTTGAGGCAATCATGGATAAACACCTGCAAAAACCTAAAATTCTGAAAGTGGAAACGGTCGCGCGTTCGCGTTTGTTTAACGTCGAGTCGGTCGATTTGGAATTCAGCAACGGTGTTCGGCGGGTGTATGAACGCATGCGGCCTTCGGATCGCGAAGCGGTGATGATCGTGCCGGTGATTGGCGATGACCTGCTGCTGATCCGCGAATATGCGGTCGGCACCGAATCCTATGAGCTGGGGTTCCCGAAAGGGCTGATCGATCCCGGCGAAGGGGTGCTGGAGGCGGCCAACCGCGAGCTGATGGAAGAGGTGGGGTACGGCGCGAAACGCTTTGATTTTCTCAGTAAGCTGACGATGGCGCCGTCCTACTTTTCCAGCAAAATGAATATCGTGCTGGCGCACGATCTCTATCCGCAGAGCCTGGAGGGGGATGAGCCGGAGCCCTTGCCGCAGGTGCGCTGGCCGATCGCCAACATGATGGCGCTGCTGGCGGAACCGGATTTCCGTGAGGCGCGCAACGTCAGCGCGCTGTTCCTTTCCGAGGCATTTTTGCGCGCGTCGCGCTGATACGTTTCACGCCGAATAAAAAAAGGGCCAGATTTCTCTGGCCCTTTTCGATCAGAACAGCTCGTGGCTTTCACCGCCCGGATCGGTCAACGTGGTGCCGGTATCGCGCGATGGGTAGTCCGTCGGCTGCGTTCCTTCGATGAAGTACTCGGAACGGCTGCCGCCGCCACCGCCAGAGAGCTTGCCGCTGCTCTTGTCGATGGTGACGCTGATGATGCCCGGCGGCGGCGTGACTTTCTGCTCTGGGATGCCTTCCAGCGCGGTTTTCATGAAGTCGTCCCACGCCGGCTGGGCGCTCTTGGCACCGCCTTCACCGCCGGAAATCTGATCCGGGATGGCGCCGGATACCGTCGAACGGCCCAGGTCGCGGCGGTGATCGTCGAAACCGATCCACACCGAAGTCACGGTATCCGGGCCATAGCCTGAGAACCAGGCGTCCTTGGAACTGTTGGTGGTACCGGTTTTGCCGCCGATATCATGACGTTTCAGATCGCGGCCGGCGCGCCAGGCGGTACCCATCCAACCCGGTTCTCCGAAGATGTTGCTGTTCAGCGCGTCGTGGATCAGGAAGGCCAGCTGTGTGCTGATGACGTGCGGCGCATACTGTTGATCGCCGTCCTGCTGTACCTGAGCCGGGGTGACTTGCTCCAGCTGAGGCATCGGCACCGTGCTGTTGTTGCCTTCCTGCGAGGTGGCGACGTTTTCGATGTTGTCGTCGGACAGCACCGCCGAACGGTGGGTGTCGCCGTAGATCACCGGCAGGTTACAGCTGCCGCACACCACTTTCGGTTTGGCTTCGAACACCGTATTGCCGTTATCGTCTTCAATTTTGGTGATGAAGTACGGGTCGACCAGATAACCGCCGTTCGCCAGCACCGCGTAGCCGCGCACCAGCTGCATCGGGGTGAAGGAGGCGGACCCCAGCGCCAGCGATTCGGTATGCACGATATTCTGCGCCGGGAAGCCGAAGCGCTGCAGATATTCCGCCGCGTAGTCGACGCCCATCGCGCGCATCGCACGCACCATCACCACGTTCTTCGACTGCCCCAGCCCCTGTCGCAGGCGAATCGGGCCGTCGTAGGTCGGCGGCGAGTTCTTCGGCCGCCAGTCGGTGCCGGCGCCGGCATCCCAACGGGTAATCGGCAAGTCATTCAGAATGGTGGCCAGCGTCAGACCTTTATCCATCGCGGCGGTGTACAGGAACGGTTTGATGTTCGAGCCCACCTGACGCAGAGCCTGCGTGACGCGGTTGAACTTGCTCTGATTGAAGTCGAAGCCGCCAACCAGCGCTTTCACCGCGCCGTCGTTCGGGTTGATAGAGACCAGCGCCGAGTTGACGTCCGGCACCTGCGACAGCCACCAGGCTTCGTTCACTTTACGCACCCACACTTGCTGGCCGGCCTGCACTACGTCGGTGACGCGTTTCGGCGTTGGGCCTTGCTGAGTGTCCGAACGGTATGGGCGTGCCCAGCGCATGGTCGCCATCGGCAGGGCAATACTGCTGCCGTCGGCCAGCATCGCCGTCGCTTCCTGCGGGTTGGCGGCGGTGATCACCGCCGGCGCCAGCGGGCCGTAGTTCGGCAGGTTTTTCAGCGAATCGACAATCTGTTTGCGATCCCAGGCCGCTTCGCCGACTTTCCACAACACGTTGGATGGGCCGCGGTAACCGTGGCGCATGTCATAGGCCAGCACGTTGTTGCGTACCGACTCCTGCGCCGCCAACTGCAGCCGTTTGGTGACGGTGGTGTAAACCTTGTAACCGTCGGTATAGGCGTTTTCACCGTAACGCTTGATCATCTCCTGACGCACCATCTCGGAGAGATACGGCGCGGAGAAGCTGATTTCCGGCGCATGGTAATTGGCGACCAGATCTTCGGAGCGCGCCTGATCGTACTGCGCCTGCGTGATGTAGTGTTCGTCCAGCATGCGCGACAGCACCACGTTGCGGCGGGCAACGGCGCGATCGTGCGAATAGAGCGGGTTGAAGGTGGACGGCGCTTTCGGCAGGCCGGCGATGGTCGCCATTTCGCTCAGGGTCAGCTGGCTGACGTCTTTGCCGAAATAGACCTGCGCGGCGGCGCCTACGCCGTAGGCGCGGTAACCCAGATAGATCTTGTTCAGATACAGCTCAAGGATTTCATCCTTGGTGAGCATCTGCTCGATGCGCACCGCCAGGAAGGCTTCCTTGATTTTACGCATCAGGGTGCGTTCCGGGCTTAAGAAGAAGTTACGCGCCAGCTGTTGGGTGATGGTACTGGCCCCCTGCGAAGCGTGGCCGGAGACCAACGCGATGGAGGCGGCGCGGAAGATGCCGACCGGATCGACGCCATGGTGATCATAGAAGCGGCTGTCTTCGGTGGCGATGAATGCGTGCACCATCACCGGCGGAATTTGATCCAGTTTCAGCGGAATGCGGCGCTTCTCGCCGTATTGGGCGATCAGTTCGCCATCGGCGCTGTAGACCTGCATCGGTATCTGCAGCCGCACATCTTTCAGCGTTGCGACGTCGGGCAGCTGCGGCTCGACATATTTGTACAAGCCGAAAATCGAGGCTGCTCCCAGCACGATGCAACATACTGCAAGGATTAGTAAATACTTTACGAACTTCACCTGAGATTTCCCATTTCTAAGTCATTTGGGCAGTTTATAAACAACCGCGCGGTAGTATAAAGGCAAGCCTGCGACATGGATATGTTCTTTTATCATCTGATGTTATGGAGGCTTGCGAAACATGTTCCCTCAAGCATGGCAGGTGGGGCTGGATATACAAATCGACTGCGTGCGGGCGGTGGCGGCCCAACGCCGCCGCAACGGCTGGCAGTTGCGCCACTGGTGGCAGCAGGCGCTGCCGCAGGCGGTTTTACGCGATGGCTGTCTGGAACCTTCTGAATTCCTGATCCGGGCGCTGCGGCAATGGCGCGTCCAACTGCCGCGACATATTTCCTTACGCATTGCCCTGCCGGCGCAGCGCGTGTTGCAGCAACGCATGGCGCAGCCGGACGTGCGGCTGCGCGAGCCGGAACGCAGCGACTATATCGGCGGCCACGGTGTGAAGCAGTTTCCGCTCGACGGCCAGACGCTGGCGCTCGACTATCGCACCGCGCCGGCGGATGAGGCGGCGCTGTTGCTGACCGCCGCGCGGCGGCAGGAGCTGCAGCAGTGGCTGCATTGTCTGCGTCAGGCTGGCCTGCATCCGCAAGCGGTCGATATCACCCCCTGCGCGCTGCGGATGATGGCGACGGCGGCAGGCGTGCCGCCCGCTGCGGGGCTGATGCACCGTCTCGAACGAGAATGGCTGTGGGTGGCGCCGGCCGACGGCGCGTTCGCTTTTGGTCTGGCGCCGGGCGACGATGACGCGCAGGCGCTGCGGGCGCTGCAAGCTCAGATGCCGGCGGGCGACGATCGGCCGGTCTATGCCGGCAGCGTGCTGGCGGGAGCCTTGCCCGCCGGTTGCCTTGCCTGGTCGCCGCTCAGCGCCTTCACGCAGCTGCGTCCGCCGTTGCCTGCGCATCCTTCGGCGTTCGCGTTGGCCGGTGGCCTGGCGCTGCGCGAGGAGGATCGCTGATGTATCAGGTCAACTTTCTGCCTTGGCGACAACGCCGCGATCGGCGACGCGGCTATTTCTGGTTGGGCGTGCTGATGTTACAGGTAACGGCACTGTTGCTGGCGCTGTTCCTGGTCGCCGGCCAATTGCGTCACCAACAGGCGCTGCGGCAGGCGCGGCTGGCGATGCTGGGTGAAGAGCTGGCGGCACTGACGTTGCTCGCCCGTCAGCAACAGCAAGAGCGGGCGCAGCGGGCGCTGCACCGCGCCCGCGCCGAACGGCAGGCGAGCAACGCCCAGCATAACCGGCGTTATTTTCATCTGCTGCAGCAATTGTCCTCCAGCATTCCTCCACCGCTGTGGCTCACGGCGCTGGAGAGCGATGCGGTGAATGGCCTGCGGCTGCGTGGATTGAGCCGTTCTCCTGCGGCCATCACGCAGTTCGAACGGCGGCTGGCGGGGATGCCTGCGTTGCCGCGGTTGCGTTTGGCTGAGGTGGCGCAACGCGACGACGGCCTGTACACCTTTCATCTGGCGGCGCAGTGGGGGCGTGATGGATAACCGTTTGTCATCCGGGCTGCGCCTCTGGCTGAGCTTGCCGGGCTGGCTATTGCTGCTGTCGCAAGGGTTGGGTATCGGCACGTTGGCGCTGTTGGGCGGTGGCTGGATGCTGCAAGACGAATGGCGTCAGCGGGAAAGCGCGGGGGAGCGGCAACAGCGCCTGTTGCAACAGATCGCCATGGTGCAACGCCAACTGGACGAGGTGCCGGAAACCGCTATCCCGGCGGCGCCGCTTCCTCCGTCCACCAACGGCGATCTGGCGAGCGTGCTGCAACGGGCGGGAGGCGCCTTGTTGCGCTGGCAGCGGCAGGAAAAACCGCCGCGGCAAACGCTGAGCTTGCGCATTGACTACGCCGGTTTGCTGGCGCTGCTGGAGGCGCTGCCCGCCGATTTACGCCTCGAGCAGCTGAGCGTGGAGACGCCGCCCCTTGGCATGACGGCGCGGTTGGTTTTGCAGGATGCCGCCGAGGATCAGCCCAATGAGTAAAAGACCCGGCCGTTGGTGGTGGCTGCTGTGGCCATGGGCACTATGCGCTGAGCCGCGCGACCCGTTTGCGCCGCTTCCGATGCCTGCTTGTGCCCAAACGGAGGCGTCGCCGGCGAGCTGGCGACTGAAAGGCGTCATCGGGCAACCGACGCTGCGCTATGGCTGGGTGGTGACGCCGGCGGGACAATGGTTGCGCCTGCGGCCGCAGCAACGGGTGCTGGCCGAGCGCTGGCAGGTGACACAGGTGCAGGCGCGTAGCTTGACGTTAACGGCGCTGACGGCCGAACCGGATTGCCCGGCGAGCCAGGGCGACGTCTCGCTCATGATGGACAACAAGGATGGCAAACCATGAAAGGATGTGCTGGATTGGCCGTGGCGCTGTGGTGCCTGACGCTCGGCACCGCGCAGGCGCAGGATAAGCAGCGGGTTTCCCTGGAATTTCAGGATGCGCCGGTCACGGTCATCCTGCAGGCGTTGGCGGATTATCGGCAGATGAACCTGATCGCCGCGCCCGGCGTGAGCGGCAACCTGACGCTGCGGCTGGAGAATGTGCCCTGGCCTCAGGCGCTGGCGTTGACCCTGCGCATGGGCAAACTGGCGATGACGCGGGAAGGCAACGTGATACTGATCTCGCCGGAGCCGGACGCGCAGGAAAAAAGGCAGCAGCGAGAGGCGTTGGCGCAGCGGCAACCGCTGCACAGCCTGACCCTGACGTTACAGAACGGCGATGCGGCGGAAATTGCCGAAAGCCTCAACGCCCAACGCGGCGCGTTGTTGAGCGAGCGTGGCAGCGTGTTGGCGGATAAACGCACCAATACGTTGCTGCTGCGCGACACCGCGCCAATCCTGACGCAGTTGAAAAAGCGGATAACGGAAATGGACGCGCCGCTGGCGCAGGTGCAACTGGCGGCGCATATCGTGACGATCAACCGCGAAAGCCTGCGTGAGCTTGGCGTGCGTTGGGGGTTGGCGGCCGACGACAGGCCGGCGCGGCCGTTGCGGCCGGGCAATGTCGGTGTCAATCTGCCGCTGGAACGCGGCGCCGTGAACGCCGGTTTTCATCTGGCGCGCATCAGCGGGCGTTTGTTGAGCCTCGAGCTGACGGCGCTGGAGCAGGAGAATCAGGTGGAGATCATCGCCAGTCCGCGCCTGCTGACGGCGCACCTGCAAACCGCCAGCATCAAACAGGGGACGGAGATCCCTTATGAAGTGTCGAGCGGCGCCAGCGGTGCGACCGCCATCGAGTTCAAAGAGGCGGTGCTGGGCATGGAGGTGACGCCGAAAGTGTTGCCGGACGGGCGCATCACGCTGACGCTGCACATCAGCCAAAATATGCCGGGGCGCGCCATCAGCCGCGGGGCGGGTGAGGCATTGACCATCGATAAACAAGAGATTAAGACGCAGATCACGGTGAAAAGCGGCGAAACCCTGGTGCTCGGCGGTATTTTTCAACGGCATAGCGGCAAGACGGCGGACAAGGTGCCGGGATTGGGGGATGCGCCACTGCTGGGGGGCTTGTTCCGGCAAAGCGGCGCACAACAGAAAAAACGCGAACTGGTGATCTTCATTACGCCGACTCTGATTAAGGGATAAGCGGCTGCCTGTCGGCTGGGCGGCAAATCTCCTAAAGTTGATGAGCAGATACACTTTTTTATCCCCTTGGGGGGATCTGCGTTTGACGCTGCGGCCGATTTAGCTTACAAGGGTTACCGAATTGAGCACCGAGGTTTTTTGTTAGCGTCAAGACGCCGTTAAAAACATATGGTTTCCCTCCCGCGGCGTGGATTGCGATTTATTCGGTTGCCAAACTACCAAGAGTGTTGAGATAATTTTTCGTCTGATCTCGCACTATCGCTCATGAGGTTTCAGTTTAGGTCCCGCCGCTGATTTGATTGGCGGGGCGGGTTAACATTAACGAATTGTCTTAGTAATACCGAAAAACATGGCAGAGAAACGCAATATCTTTCTGGTTGGGCCTATGGGTGCCGGCAAAAGCACTATTGGCCGTCAGTTAGCTCAGCAACTCAATATGGAGTTCTTCGACTCCGATCAAGAAATTGAGCGACGTACCGGAGCTGACGTGGGCTGGGTATTCGACGTGGAAGGGGAAGAAGGTTTCCGCGATCGTGAAGAAAAAGTCATTAATGAACTGACGGAAAAACAAGGGATTGTGTTGGCGACCGGCGGCGGTTCGGTGAAGTCGCGCGAAACGCGCAACCGTCTGTCCGCGCGCGGCGTGGTGGTCTATCTGGAAACCACGATCGAGAAGCAGCTTGCTCGTACCCAGCGTGATAAAAAACGCCCGCTGCTGCAGGTCGATTCTCCGCCGCGTGAAGTGCTGGAAGCCTTGGCGAAAGAACGCAATCCGTTGTATGAAGAGATTGCCGATGTCACCATCCGCACCGACGATCAGAGCGCTAAAGTGGTTGCCAACCAGATCATCAACATGCTGGAAAGCAACTGATTGCCGCTTTCCGCGTTCGCCGTCGGCCAATGCGGATAACTGATTTGTGTTCCCCGCAGTTGCGGGGATCAACCACCGCCGCACCATACAGAGAACTGAGCGCGACATGGAGAGAATTACTGTAACGCTTGGGGAGCGCAGCTACCCGATTACCATCGCCGCCGGATTGTTCAACGATCCGGCTTCTTTTATGCCGTTGAAGGCGGGTGAGCAAGCGATGTTGGTCACCAACCAGACCCTGGCGCCGCTTTATCTGGAGCGTGTCCGGCAGGTGCTGGAGCAGGGCGGCGTCGTGGTGGATCAGGTGATCCTTCCTGATGGTGAGCAGTACAAATCTCTGGCGGTGTTGGAGCAGGTGTTTTCGGCGCTGCTGGAAAAACCGCACGGGCGCGATACTACGCTGATCGCCCTCGGCGGCGGCGTTGTCGGCGATCTGACCGGCTTTGCCGCCGCGTGCTACCAACGCGGCGTGCGCTTCATTCAGGTTCCCACCACGCTGTTGTCGCAGGTGGACTCTTCCGTGGGCGGCAAGACCGCCGTCAACCACCCGCTCGGCAAAAACATGATCGGCGCTTTCTATCAACCCGCTTCGGTGGTGGTTGATCTGGATTGCCTGAAAACGTTGCCGACGCGTGAACTCTCTTCCGGCCTGGCAGAAGTCATCAAATACGGGATCATCCTCGATCGCGAGTTCTTCGTCTGGTTGGAAAACAACATCGATGCGCTGATGGCGCTGGATATGCAGGCGTTGGCCTACTGTATCCGCCGCTGCTGCGAGCTCAAGGCCGAGGTTGTGGCCGCCGACGAACGCGAAAGCGGACTGCGAGCCTTGCTGAATCTTGGCCATACTTACGGCCACGCCATCGAAGCCGAAATGGGCTACGGCGTATGGCTGCACGGCGAAGCGGTGGCTGCGGGCATGGTGATGGCGGCGGAAACCGCGCACCGTCTCGGCCAGTTCTCCGTTGAAGACATCGAGCGCATCAAAACGCTGTTGCTGCGCGCCGGCTTGCCGGTCTGCGGGCCGCAGGAAATGACGCCGGAATCCTATCTGCCGCACATGCTGCGCGACAAGAAAGTGCTGGCGGGTGAACTGCGTCTGGTGCTGCCGACCGCGATCGGTGCGGCGGAAGTGCGCGGCGGCGTAGGGCATGAGCTGGTGTTGGCGTCGATCGCCGCCTGCCTGCCTGAGCGGGCGCGTAATTAAATCGGACTAAGTAACAGTGGCTTAGCCGCCATTTGCATCTATATTAATACAGTGAGCAGAGCACGACGGGTGTCGCTTTGCCATCATCGGGTTAATCTGCCCGTGCCACGGTAGGTCTACGGTGGCGGGCTTTTGCCTCTAGTTGGAGGGTTTCAGATGGACGAGTTTAAACCGGAAGACGATCTCAGACCTGATAGCAGCGATCGTCGCCCTACGCGCTCGCGCAAGCCGGCCGCCGCGCCGCGCTTCGCCGTTTCGCGCCAACATTTGATGATTGGCATCGGCATTTTGGTGTTGCTGCTGCTGATTATCGGCATCGGTTCAGCCCTGAAGGCGCCGACCAAACATGAAGCGGCTCAGGAGAACGGCGCGCAAAACGGCGGAGCCCGCGATATCAACCTGTCCGGTTCTTCGTCGCTGACCACCGCCAACAACGGCGTGCCGGGCGGCACGACGGATACCCACGATAACAACGGCGTGAGCGCGACTCAGCCGCAGCAACCGCAGAACGTCAGCGTTCCGCCGATCTCCGGCACGCCGACCGAAGCGCAAACGCAGCCTCAGCAGGGCGGTGCGCAGCAGCGCGTCGATTTGCCGGGCAACATGGCGGATGCGCTGTCGCAGCAGCAGGGGCAGGTGGATGCGGCGACCCAAGGCATGACTGGCGCAGCGTCGACGTTGCCGACCGCACCGGCGACGGTGATGAGCGGTGCCGCAGCGCGCGAAGCGACGCGTCCTGTGCAGGGAACCGCGCCGCAACAGCATAAAACGCCGGCGAAAACCGCCGCCGCCAAACCGACCGCAACGCAGCATAAATCACCGACCACGGTGTATACGCCGCCGGCCAAGCCGTCTTCCACCGCGAAAGCGGGAGCGGTCGCCAGCAGCGGCAGCTCTCTGCAGTCTGCGCCGGGCAGCCACTATACCTTGCAACTGAGCAGCGCTTCGCGTTCCGATACGCTGAACGCCTACGCCAAACAGCAGAAACTGCAGAATTACCTGGTGTACGCCACCAAGCGTGACGGCAAGCCGTGGTACGTGCTGGTGAGCGGCAACTATGCTTCTTCCGCAGAAGCGAAGCGCGCCATTGCTTCGTTGCCGGCGGATGTGCAGGCGAAAAAACCGTGGGTCCGACCTGTACACCAAGTGCAGCAAGATCTTAAAAAATAAATCATTTAAATTTGTGCGCTGATGTGCTGTCTGAAACAGAGTACAATCCGCCGCTCTGAATTGTATAAGTAGCTAATTGACGGCATGAAGAAAAACCGCGCTTTTTTAAAATGGGCTGGTGGAAAATACCCGCTGGTAGATGAGATTCGTCGCCATCTGCCGGC
>NZ_JVEL01000550.1:0-27448 GCF_001076875.1 Serratia sp. 506_PEND | reverse complement strand
AGCACATCACTCATAATGATGGGGTCACAGGTTCAAATCCCGTCGTAGCCACCATAATTGGGGTGTCGCCAAGCGGTAAGGCTCTGGTTTCTGATACCAGCATACCCAGGTTCGAATCCTGGCACCCCAGCCATATTTAGAAAAGCCCGCTTCGGCGGGCTTTTTGCTGTCTGGCGTTCAGCCAATCCTAATGGGCCCAGCCGCCGCTGAGCCCTACCGGTTACAATCCCAAGGCGTACTTCAACGCATGCTCTTTCAGCTTGCCCGCCCGCTGCGCGGCCATCAGCGCCAGATTGCGCGCCACGTTCAGCGGCGCCAGGTTATTGCTGAAGGCGGTATAAAACAGATCCATGCCACTCTGCATCAGCAGATTGTCGGTGCGACGGCGACGCTGATAACGCAACAGCACCGCCTCGCTGCTCCAGTCCTCTCCCTGATCCCGCGCCTCGCTCAACACATTCAACAAGGCATCCACATCGCGATACCCCAGATTGACGCCCTGCCCGGCCAGCGGGTTGATGGTATGCGCGGCATCCCCCAGCAGCGCCAGCCCCGGCAGTACGTAACGCTGCGCATGACGCCGCGTCAGCGGGAACGATCCGGCAGCGTGCACCTTGACCGGGCCCAGTCGCGCCGGAAAAGCGGCGGCGATCTCGCGCTCCAGCTGCGCCGGCGGCATCGCCTGCAGTTGGCGAATGCGCTGCGGGCTGTCATACCACACCAGCGATGCCCAGCTGTCGTACAGCGGCAGGAAGGCGCGCGGCCCGGACGGGAAGAAGCGCTGCCAGGTCACATCCTGCTGCGGCGCGCCGGTATCGACGGTGATCAACATGCACGCCTGACGATATTGCCAGCCGTTGGTGCCGATCGCCGCCAGCTTGCGCACCTGTGAGTTGGCACCATCGGCGCCGATAACCAGCCGCGCCTGCAGCGTTTCACCGCTGTCCAGCGTCAGCTGCCAGGCCTTGTCCGCCCGCTGCAGCGATTGCAGCCTGGCGGGGCACAGCAACGTCAGATTGGCGCACTGCGCGAACTGCTGCCACAGCGCCAGCTGCAGAATACGGTTTTCCACCATAAAGCCCAGCTCCGGCAGCCCCAGGGACACCGCGTCGAACGCCACGCGCGACGACGCCCATTCCCAGGTCTCCAGCCGGCGATACGGCGCCGTGCGCATCGCCGTCACGGCCGGCCAGGCGCCGAGCTGTTTCAGCAGCCCCACCGAGGTGCAGCCGATCGCGGAAATGCGCAGGTCCGGCGGGCTTTGCGCCTCGAACGCCTGCGGCGCCTGATGTTCCAGCAACGCCACCGACCAGCCCGCCTGCGCCAGCCCCAGGGCCGCCGCCGCGCCGACCATGCCGCCGCCCACCACCACCGCGTCATACCGATTTTGAGATGTCTTCATATTGGCTATGTTTTCTATGTGAATGCTCGCCATCCCACCCGGCATGGCGTTTTGCGCAGTGTACCGGATTTTCGCTTCGGCTTCAGGTTGCGTGCCATTTTCCCCCGCGCTGGTCACAACGGCGGCAAATGATTACAATACGCGCCCTGCATGTCGCGTAACGCAACTTTCGCTCCGCACTGAGTAATGGCAAGTCAATGACGAAAAAACTACATATCAAAACCTGGGGCTGCCAGATGAATGAGTACGATTCATCGAAAATGGCCGACCTGTTGAACAGCACGCACGGCTTCGAGTGGACCGACAACGCCGAAGAAGCGGACGTGCTGTTGCTGAACACCTGCTCGATCCGCGAAAAAGCGCAGGAGAAAGTTTTCGCCATGCTGGGGCGCTGGCGCTTGCTGAAAGAGAAGAACCCGTCTGTCATCATCGGGGTCGGCGGTTGCGTGGCCTCGCAAGAAGGCGAACTGATCCGCAGCCGCGCGCCTTGCGTCGACGTGGTATTCGGCCCGCAGACCCTGCACCGCCTGCCGGAAATGATCAATCACGTTCAGGGCACCCGCAGCCCGGTGGTCGATATCAGCTTCCCGGAGATCGAAAAATTCGACCGCTTGCCGGAACCGCGCGCCGAAGGCCCGACCGCATTCGTGTCGATCATGGAAGGCTGCAACAAATACTGCACTTTCTGCGTGGTACCTTACACCCGCGGCGAGGAAGTGAGCCGCCCGAGCGACGACGTGCTGTTCGAAATCGCCCAGTTAGCGGCGCAGGGCGTGCGCGAGGTCAACCTGCTCGGCCAAAACGTCAACGCTTACCGCGGCGCCACGCATGACGGCGATATCTGCTCGTTCGCCGAACTGCTGCGCCTGGTGGCCGCCATCGACGGCATCGATCGCATTCGCTTCACCACCAGCCACCCTATCGAGTTCACCGACGATATCATCGCGGTGTACGAAGACACGCCGGAGCTGGTCAGCTTCCTGCATCTGCCGGTGCAGAGCGGTTCGGATCGCATCCTGACCATGATGAAACGCGCGCACACCGCGCTGGAGTACAAGGCGATTATCCGCAAGCTGCGCAAGGCGCGCCCGAACATTCAGCTCAGCTCCGATTTCATCGTCGGTTTCCCGGGCGAGAGCCAGGCCGACTTCGAACAGACCATGAACCTGATCGCCGACGTCAACTTCGACGTCAGCTTCAGCTTCATCTATTCGTCGCGCCCCGGTACGCCGGCGGCGGACATGGTTGACGACGTCAGCGAAGAAGAGAAAAAGCAGCGGCTGTACATTCTGCAGGATCGCATCAACCAGCAGGCGCTGCAGTTCAGCCGCCGCATGCTCGGCACCGTCCAGCGTATTCTGGTGGAAGGCACCTCGCGCAAAAGCGTGATGGAACTGGCCGGGCGCACGGAATGCAACCGTGTGGTAAACTTCGAAGGCACGCCTGACATGATCGGCCAGTTTGTCGACGTGGAAATTACCGAGGTGCTGACCAACACCCTGCGTGGCGCAGTGGTGCGCACCGAACAGCAGATGGCTCTGCGCGTACATGAATCCCCGCAGTCGGTGATCGCCCGTACCCGCAAAGAAAACGCGCTGGGCGTCGGCATTTACCAGCCCTGACGCCGCGGCGGCCGCCTTAACGCCGCCCATTCACGCTATTCCTTACCGTTTCTCCGCCGGGCGTCCGCGCCCGGTGATGTTCTTTTTTCTATTTTTTATTGTTGAAGAGGCGACATAACATGCAACTCCCACACTGCCCGAAGTGCAACTCCGAATACACCTACCAGGACAATGCCCTGTTCATTTGCCCTGAGTGCGCCCACGAGTGGAGCGACAGCGCCCCGGCGGAAGATCAGGATGCGCTGATCGTCAAAGACGCCAATGGCAACCTGCTGGCGGACGGCGATGCGGTCACCGTGGTCAAAGACCTGAAGGTCAAAGGCAGCTCCTCGATGCTGAAGATCGGCACCAAGGTGAAAAACATTCGTCTGGTGGAAGGCGATCACAACATCGACTGCAAAATCGACGGTTTCGGCCCGATGAAACTGAAGTCCGAATTCGTGAAAAAGAACTGATTCCCAGCGGTCTTGTCCTGCGATGACGCGGCGGGCTTTGCGCCCCGCCGCGTTTTTTCCTGATCTTCCCTTGAATTCCGCCGACGGCGCACAGATAGATCAGCGGTAAACTTGCGCCGTTGCGGCGCACCATGAATAATTCAAGAAAGAGAGTATTCAGGCTCGCCCTGAACGCGCGCGTCCCGGACGCGCTATGTGACATCAACCAGGCCCGATGTGACCTAGAGGAATAGTTTGAACGTCGCAACACAAGAAATTTTGTTAGAGCCCGCAGACAACAAGCGTTTGCTCAGCCTGTGCGGCCCGTTTGATGACAACATCAAACAACTCGAGCGCCGATTGGGCATCGAAATCAATCGCCGCGACAACCGTTTCAAGCTGGTCGGCAAGAACCTGTGCGTGGTCGCCGCCGCCGATATCCTGCGCCATCTGTACGTGGATACCGCGCCGATTCGCGGCGTGATCCCGGATATCGATCCGGAGCAAATCCATCTGGCGATCAAAGAGAGCCGGGTGCTGGAACAGGTGGCCGACAGCGTGCCGGATTACGGCAAGGCGGTCACCATTAAAACCAAGCGCGGCATGGTGAAACCGCGCACGCCTAACCAGGCGCAGTACATCGCCAACATTCTCGATCACGACATCACCTTCGGCATCGGCCCGGCCGGCACCGGCAAAACCTACCTGGCGGTCGCCGCTGCGGTGGATGCGCTGGAACGCCAGGAAATTCGCCGCATACTGCTGACCCGCCCCGCGGTCGAAGCCGGCGAAAAGCTGGGCTTCCTGCCGGGCGATCTGAGCCAGAAGGTCGACCCTTATCTGCGCCCGTTGTACGACGCCCTGTTCGAAATGCTGGGCTTCGAGCGCGTGGAGAAACTCATTGAGCGCAACGTGATCGAAGTCGCGCCGCTGGCCTATATGCGCGGCCGCACGCTGAACGACGCCTTTATCATCCTGGATGAGAGCCAGAACACCACCATCGAGCAGATGAAGATGTTCCTGACGCGCATCGGCTTCAACTCGAAGGCGGTCATCACCGGCGACGTCACCCAGATCGACCTGCCGCGCAACCAGAAATCCGGCCTGCGCCACGCGGTGGAAGTGCTATCGGACGTGGAGGAGCTGAGCTTCAACTTCTTCCACAGCGAAGACGTGGTGCGCCACCCGGTGGTGGCTCGCGTGGTCATCGCCTATGAGGCCTGGGAAGCGGCCGAACAGAAACGCAAAGACGCGATTGCCGAACAACGTAAGCGCGAGGCGCTCGCCGCCTCCGAGCAGGAGACACCATGAGCCAGGTGATTTTGGATTTGCAGATTGCCTGTGAAAGCAGCGACGGCCTGCCGGACGAGGCCACCTTCCAGCGCTGGCTGGAAGGCGTGCTGCCGCAATTTCAGGAAGAGGCCGAGGTGACCGTGCGTCTGGTGGACGAAGCGGAAAGCCACGAGCTGAACCTGACCTACCGCGGCAAAGACAAGCCGACCAACGTGCTCTCTTTCCCGTTCGAAGCCCCGCCGGGCATCGAGCTGCCGCTGCTCGGCGATCTGATCATCTGCCGTCAGGTGGTTGAGCAGGAAGCGATTGAGCAAGGCAAAACGCTGGAGGCCCACTGGGCGCATATGGTTGTCCACGGCAGCCTCCATCTGCTAGGGTATGACCACATCGAAGACGATGAAGCCGAAGAAATGGAGTCTTTGGAAACCGAAATCATGCACGGACTGGGCTATCCTGATCCGTACCTGGCGGAAAAAGACCCCGTCTGACGTCAGCCGTTTACCCTACAGCCCCTCTGCGGGGCTGTCGCTGACGCCCCTTAACTCTGACATGAGTGACAGTAACGAAAACGCCATGAGCGACGACCATTCACAAAGCAATGACAGCCCCAGTCCCAAGAAGGGGTTCTTTACTCTTATCCTTAACCAGCTGTTCCACGGCGAGCCCAAAAACCGTGGCGATCTGGTCGAGCTGATCCGCGATTCCGAACAAAACGACCTGATCGATCCCGATACCCGCGACATGCTGGAAGGCGTGATGGATATCGCCGAGCAGCGCGTGCGCGACATCATGATCCCCCGCTCCCAGATGGTGACGCTCAAGCGCAACCAGACGCTGGAAGAGTGCCTGGACGTGATTATCGACTCCGCCCACTCGCGCTTCCCGGTGATCAGCGAAGACAAAGATCACATCGAAGGCATCCTGATGGCCAAGGATCTGCTGCCGTTCATGCGCGCAGACTCCGAGCCGTTCAGCATCGACAAGGTGCTGCGCACCGCGGTGGTGGTGCCGGAAAGCAAGCGCGTCGACCGGATGCTGAAAGAGTTCCGCTCCCAGCGCTATCACATGGCGATTGTCATTGACGAATTCGGCGGCGTGTCCGGCCTGGTCACCATCGAAGATATCCTGGAACTGATCGTCGGCGAGATCGAAGACGAATACGACGACGAAGACGATCTGGATATCCGCCAGCTCAGCCGCCACATGTACACCGTGCGCGCGCTGGCGCCGATCGAAGACTTCAACGAAGCCTTCGGCACCCACTTCAGCGACGACGAGGTCGATACCATCGGCGGTCTGGTGATGCAGGCCTTCGGCCACCTGCCGGCGCGCGGGGAAACCATTGAAATCGAAGGTTACCTATTTAAAGTTGCCATGGCCGACAGTCGACGTATCATCCAGGTTCATGTAAAAATTCCGGACGATTCTCCACCACCGAAACTGGAAGATTAAATCCAACATGGCTAAAGCCTCATTACTTGAACGCCAGCGGGTTCGCGCCCTGCTGGCGCTGTTGTCAGGTGCCGGCGGGACGCTGGCGTTCTCGCCCTACGACTTCTGGCCCGCGGCCATCGTTTCCCTGTTCGGCCTGCTGGCCGTTACCCTCAATCGCACCACCAAACAGTCCGCCCTGCTCGGCTTTGTCTGGGGCTTCGGGCTGTTCGGCAGCGGCATCAACTGGGTGTATGTCAGCATCGCCGATTTCGGCGGCATGCCCTTCGCCGTCAACGTCTTCCTGGTGGTACTGCTCGCCGCTTACCTGTCGCTGTATACCGGGCTGTTCGCCGGGCTGTTGACGCGCCTGTGGCCGGCCACCCGCTGGTGGCGGCTAGCCATCGCCGCGCCGGCGCTGTGGCAGGTGACCGAATTCCTGCGCGGCTGGGTGCTGACCGGCTTCCCGTGGCTGCAGTTCGGCTACAGCCAGATCAATGGCCCGCTGAAGGGCATCGCGCCACTGCTGGGCGTCGACGCCATCACCTTTGTGCTGATGGCCATCGCCGGCCTGCTGGTGTACGCCGTCAATCAGCGCCGTCTCTCGGCTGCCGTGATTGCCGCCGCGCTGCTGCTGTTGCCGTGGCCGCTGCGCCAGCTGCAGTGGTTTGCCCCGCAGCCGGAGAAAGCGGTGAACGTCGCCATGGTGCAAGGCAACATTCCCCAGTCGATGAAGTGGGATCCGAGCATTCTGCTCAGCACGCTGCAAACCTATCTGGACGAAACCCGCCCCTACATGGGCAAAGCGCCGATCATCATCTGGCCGGAGTCCGCCATCCCTGACTTCGAGCCGCGTCAGAACGGCTTCCTGACCATGATGGATGACCTGATGCGGGCGAAGAACAGCAGCCTGATCACCGGCATCGTCGATGCGCGCGCCACCCCGCAAGGCGTGCAGGAATACAACAGCGCCATCGTGCTGGGCGAACCGACGCCGTACAGCTACCCGGCCAAAGATCGCTACAACAAGCATCACCTGGTGCCGTTCGGCGAGTTCGTGCCGCTGGGTGAACTGTTGCGCCCTATCGCGCCGTTCTTCAATCTGCCGATGTCCGGTTTCAGCCGCGGCGACTACGTGCAGCCGCAGCTCAGCGTACGCGGCTACAACCTGACGGCGGCCATCTGTTACGAGATCGTGCTGGGCCAGCAGGTGCGCGATAACTTCCGCCCGGACACCAACTTCCTGCTGACCATCTCCAACGATGCCTGGTTCGGTCACTCCATCGGCCCGTGGCAGCACTTCCAGATGGCGCGCATGCGGGCGCTGGAGCTCGGCCGGCCGCTGCTGCGCAGCACCAATAACGGCGTTACCGCCGCAGTGGATGCGAACGGCGAGGTGATCGCCGAGATCCCGCAGTTTACCCGCCAGGTGCTCGAAGTGAAGGTCACGCCGACCACCGGCGTCACGCCTTATGCGCGCTTCGGCGCCACACCGCTGTGGGTGATTACCCTGCTGCTGGGCGGCTGGGCGCTGATGTTGGGCTTGCGCCGCAAATAATCCTCTTCGCCGGGGCGCGCCCGCCGCGCCCCGCGTTCCCGTCAATATCCCCACCTCAGTCAGAAAACGTCGTTAAATCAACGCGGCTGGCACACTCCTTGCTTTTATCTATGGCGACAACGCGCGCCGGTTTACTTTTGCTGACGTTTTGTCGCACCTGCGCACATTTTGGGTGCATTAAGCGCACCGCGCGGGGGCGCCGACGTTTTGTTGCATTAATTTGGTGCGCGCGGCGTCTCAAAAAATGAAACATTTTAGTTTCAATGTGTTCACAATCGGTTATTTTTTAACAGCGTTCAGTTCATAAGACTATCTTTATAACTTGAGCAATAAACAGTCGATTTAACCTGACGCTCTTTAGTCAGAGCCACAACAACAGCAAAGGAGTTGGACCATGCAAATGCGTAAATTGGCGTTATCGTTACTGCTGCTCGGTGCGGCAGGTAGCGTGGCGCACGCGGAAGACCTGACCGGTACGCTGAAGAAAATCAAAGACAATGGCGTGATCGTTGTCGGCCACCGCGAATCGTCAGTGCCGTTCTCCTACTACGACAACCAACAAAAAGTTGTGGGCTACTCTCAGGACTACTCCAACCAAATCGTTGAAGCCGTTAAGAAAAAGCTGAATGCGCCGAATCTGCAGGTGAAAATGCTGCCGATTACCTCGCAGAACCGCATCCCGCTGCTGCAAAACGGCACCTATGATTTCGAGTGCGGCTCCACCACCAATAACCTCGAGCGCCAGAAACAGGCCGCCTTCTCCGACACCATTTTCGTGGTCGGCACCCGCTTGCTGGTGAAGAAAGGCTCCGATATCAAAGACTTTAAGGACCTGGCCGGCAAACCGGTGGTGGTCACCTCCGGCACTACCTCCGAAGTGCTGCTGAACAAGCTGAACGACAGCGACAAAATGAACATGCGCATCATCAGCGCCAAAGACCACGGCGACTCCTTCCGTACCCTGGAAAGCGGCCGCGCGGTGGCCTTCATGATGGACGACGCCCTGCTGGCGGGCGAACGCGCCAAGGCCAAGAAACCGGATCAGTGGGAAATCATCGGCACGCCGCAGTCGAAAGAAGCCTACGGCTGCATGCTGCGCAAAGACGATCCTGAGTTTAAAAAGCTGGTCGATGACACCATCGCCCAGGCGCAAACTTCCGGTGAAGCGGCCAAGTGGTTTGAGAAATGGTTCAAGCAGCCTATTCCACCGAAAAACCTCAACATGAACTTCGAACTGTCGGATGACATGAAGCAGCTGTTCAAAGAGCCTAACGACAAAGCGTTGAACTAAATAGAACAAAAGCCGGGGCGGCCGCCAGGCCAAACCGGCCCAGTTGATGACTGGGACAGACAGGAATGAGGGGGGCCGTTCCCCTCCCTCATTTTCCCCAAGGCGCATCACCGACACCCGTACACAACAAGCCAGCCAGACTGGCCGCGCGGCGATCGGCGCTCATCAAGTCATCAATCTTCGGCGCCCTGCGCCCGTTTATCGGAGTTTGTTATGTCAATAGATTGGAACTGGGGTATCTTCCTGCAGCAGGCCCCGTTTGGGAACACCACTTACCTCGGCTGGATCTGGTCCGGCTTTCAGGTCACGGTGGCCCTCTCCGTCTGTGCCTGGATTATCGCTTTCTTCGTCGGTTCACTGTTCGGTATCTTGCGTACCGTGCCCAACCGCTTTCTTTCCACCCTCGGCACCTGTTACGTCGAACTGTTCCGCAACGTGCCGCTGATCGTGCAATTCTTTACCTGGTATCTGGTGATCCCCGAGCTGCTGCCGGCCAATATCGGCACCTGGTTCAAAACCGAGCTGGATCCCAACGTGCAGTTCTTCGTCTCTTCCATGCTCTGCCTGGGGCTGTTTACCGCCGCCCGCGTTTGCGAACAGGTGCGCGCCGCCATTCAGTCCCTGCCGCGCGGCCAGAAAGCCGCCGGGTTGGCGATGGGCCTGACGCTGCCGCAAACCTACCGCTACGTGCTGCTGCCGAACGCCTACCGGGTGATCGTGCCGCCGATGACCTCGGAAATGCTCAACCTGGTCAAAAACTCCGCCATCGCCTCCACCATCGGGCTGGTGGACATGGCCGCGCAGGCCGGTAAGCTGTTGGATTACTCCGCACACGCCTATGAATCCTTTACCGCCATCACGCTGGCTTATATCGGCATCAACGCCGTTATCATGCTGTTTATGCGTCTGGTCGAAAAGAAAGTGCAGTTGCCTGGCAACCTGGGGAGTAAATAATGTACGAATTTGACTGGGCGTCGATCGTCCCAAGCTTCCCTTATCTGCTGCAAGGCATGGTGATCACGCTGAAGATCACCGTGACCGCCATCGTGGTCGGCATCCTGTGGGGCACCGTGTTGGCGGTCATGCGTCTGTCGCCGTTCAAACCGATAAGCTGGTTCGCCACCCTGTACGTCAACCTGTTCCGCTCGGTGCCGTTGGTGATGGTGCTGCTGTGGTTCTATCTGGTGGTTCCAAGCTTATTACAACAGGTTCTAGGGCTGTCGCCGAAAACCGATATTCGCCTGATCTCGGCTATGGTAGCCTTTTCCCTATTTGAAGCGGCCTATTATTCGGAAATCATCCGCGCCGGTATCATCAGCATCTCGCGCGGCCAATCCTCCGCCGCGCTGGCGCTGGGCATGACCCACTGGCAGTCCATGCGGCTGGTGATCCTGCCGCAGGCGTTCCGCGCCATGGTGCCGCTGCTGCTGACTCAGGGCATCGTACTGTTCCAGGATACCTCGCTGGTTTACGTACTGAGCCTGGCCGACTTCTTCCGCACCGCGTCGACCATTGGCGAACGCGACGGCACCCAGGTTGAAATGATCCTGTTCGCCGGTTTTGTCTATTTTGTTATCAGCCTCGCCGCCTCGGCGCTGGTAAGCTATTTGAAGAAAAGGACTGTTTGATGATATCCCTGAAAAATGTTTCCAAGTGGTACGGTCACTTCCAAGTGTTGACCGATTGCACCACCGAAGTGAAAAAAGGCGAAGTGGTCGTCGTCTGCGGTCCTTCAGGTTCCGGCAAGTCCACCCTGATCAAAACCGTCAACGGCCTCGAGCCGATCCAGCAGGGAAGCATCCTGGTGAACGGCACGCCGGTCAACGACAAGAAAACCAACCTGGCGCAGCTGCGTGCCAAAGTCGGCATGGTGTTCCAACACTTTGAGCTGTTCCCGCACCTGTCTATCATCGACAACCTGACGCTGGCGCAGGTGAAAGTGCTCAAGCGCGATAAGACCGCCTCACGCGAGAAGGGCCTGAAGCTGCTTGAACGCGTCGGCCTCTCCGCCCATGCCAACAAGTTCCCCGGCCAGCTGTCCGGCGGCCAGCAGCAGCGCGTCGCCATCGCCCGCGCGCTGTGCATGGATCCTATCGCCATGCTGTTCGATGAACCGACCTCGGCGCTCGATCCGGAAATGATCAACGAAGTGCTGGACGTGATGGTCGAACTGGCGAACGAAGGCATGACCATGATGGTGGTAACCCACGAAATGGGCTTCGCCCGCAAGGTGGCGAATCGGGTGATCTTTATGGACGAAGGCAAAATCGTCGAAGACCGCAACAAAGACGATTTCTTCAACAACCCCGAGTCCGATCGCGCCAAGGACTTCCTGGCCAAGATCCTGCACTAAACTCTCTCGATGCGCCCCGCCAGGGGCGCATCTTTTCTCCCGGCACTAAAAGCGCTTGTTTCTCCCCGGTTTTGATCCGATGCTCGCTGGATAACAAACAGAGGAGAAAGAACATGCCCCGCCCTATTATCATCGATTGCGATCCCGGCCTCGACGACGCCATCGCGCTGGCCATGGCGCTGCGTTCGCCGGAGCTGGACGTCAAAGCCATTACCACCTCCGCCGGCAACCAGACGCCGGAGAAAACCCTGCATAACGCGCTGGGCCTGCTGACCCTGATGCAGCGCGAGGACATCCCGGTCGCCGCCGGCGCCGGCGGCCCGCTGATGCGCGAACTGGTGATCGCCGACTATGTCCACGGCAAAACCGGCATGGGCAACACCCACCTGCCGACGCCGACCCTCAAACCCGATCCCCGCGGCGCCGTTGAGCTGATCGCCGACCTGCTGCGCGCCAGCCCGCAGCCGATCACCCTGGTGGTGACCGGCCCGATGACCAACATCGCCCTGCTGCTGGCCCAGCACGCCGAGCTGAAAAGCCGCATCGAGCGCATCGTATTCATGGGCGGCGGCATGAACGCCGGCAATACCACGCCGGTGGCGGAGTTCAACATCTTCGTCGATCCCGAAGCCGCCGAAATGGTGCTGAAATCCGGGGTGCCGCTGACCATGGCCGGGCTGAACGTCACCCATCAGGCGCTGGTGTTGCCGCAGGATATCGAGCGCATTCGCCAGATAGACAATCCGGTCGCGCAGGCGGTCGCGGAGATGCTCGATTTTTACCTGCCGCTGTACCTCAGCCATCCGCGCGGCTTGCCCGGCGCAGCGATGCACGATCCCTGCACCATCGCCTGGCTGCTGGCGCCGCAGCTGTTCACCGGCGTAGAACGCTGGGTCGGCGTGGAGACCAAAGGGGACTACACCGTCGGCATGACGGTGGTGGACTATTTCCAGCAAACCGGCAATGCGGCCAACGTGGAAGTGCTGACCGGCATCAACCGCGAGGGCTTTATCGATCTGCTGGCCGAGCGCGTAGCGCGTTATTGATCCTATCGGGGCGCGCTCGCGCCCCTCATTCAACTTTTTTGATTTAACTCAGCGAATTTTTGCGCTATCACTGTTCATGGCTTGCCTCTACCATGCGTTTACACCGACTGACATCGTTACCGATTAGCCTTCGCCTGGAGATAAGCCAATGAGCCGCGTACTGGTCCTGAAATCAAGCATTCTGGGTGAATATTCCCAGTCTGGAAAATTAGTCGATTTTTTTGTTGAACAATGGCGTGAAACTCACCCTGAAGACACGTTCACCGTGCGCGATTTGGCCAACCCAACGCTGCCGGAGCTGGATGGTGAAGTGATGGCCGGCTTTACCGCCGGCGACAAACCGCTGACGCCGCATCAGCAAAGCACCCTGGCGCTGTCCGATGAGCTGATTGCCGAGCTGAAGTCGCACGACACGCTGATCATCAGCGCCCCGATGTACAACTTCAACATCCCGACGCAGCTGAAGATCTACTTCGATCTTATCGCCCGTGCCGGCCAGACGTTCCGCTATACCTCCGCCGGCGCCGAAGGGCTGGTGACGGGCAAGAAAGCGATCGTCATCTCCAGCCGCGGCGGCGTCCACGCCGACACGCCGACGGATCTGATCACGCCGTACGTGAAGTTGTTCCTGGGCTTTATCGGCATCACCGACGTTGAATTCGTGCTGGCGGAAGGCTTCGCCTACGGCCCGGAAGCGGCGGAGAAAGCCGCCCAGGACAGCCGCATCGCGATCGCGCAGAAAATCCCGGCCGGCGTTGCCGTACCGGCCAGCGCACCGGCGCAGGCGGAAGTTGCCCCGGCAACCGTCAGCGGCGGTTTCCTGAGCAATCTGCTGAAGAAACTGTTCCGTTAAACGCCAGCCTTAGCGTTCCCCGCCCTGCCGGGGAACGTCATCACGGTTCAAACGGCCGGCGCTGGAACTGGTCGTGACCGCATTTCGGGCAGAGCGGCAGCACCTCCGGCGTGTAAAACGCCAGATGGTAGTGACACTGCTCGCACACCAGGTTGCCCAGCCCCACCACTTCACCGCTGTGGTAAACGCCGTGGTGGCTGACATCCTTGAACACCTCGCGCCACTCCAGCTGGGTTTTGTCGGTGATATCCGCCAGTTCCTGCCACAGGCTCTCTTTGATCACGCGCATAAACACGCTGTCGGTAAACTCGTCCCGGCTCTCCTGATAGCTGCGCGCGAACTCTTCCAGATCGCGCCGCACCGCCTGCGTCACCTGCCGCACTTCGTCGCGGGTCAAATCTTCGGCCTCGTTCAAGCGCCGCTCCGCGCTGGCCACCAGTTCATCGATATCGCGTTCGCCGTTTTTCAGGCGTTCGCTCAACGATGCCACCAATTCGCGGTAATACTGAGCAACCTTGTTCATAGACTCTCCTCGATAAACGCTGCGCCGGACTTGGCTGTAGGGATCCCCCCTAAGCTACTTGTTCTTATTTTAGCCGTAAATGACTGATGCCACTTGGCAAGACGCGGGATCCGCAGGTTGTGAGCCGCGTCATGACGGCGTTTTTTTTAAATGCGCCGAGTCAGGCGCTTGGAGTTGTTGCCGGGAGGTCTTATCAGCTATGCTATGCGGATCTACGAATACTAAATGTTCATTGCGTTGCCTCTGACCGGGGCAACGGTTTACACCTACAGGACCACCGGCCGCCATGCAAGAGCAATACCGTCCAGAAGACATAGAATCGAACGTACAGCTTCACTGGCAAGAGAAGCAGACTTTCAAAGTTACCGAAGACGACAGCAAGGAAAAGTACTACTGCCTATCCATGCTGCCTTACCCGTCCGGCCGACTGCACATGGGCCACGTTCGTAACTACACTATCGGCGACGTGATCTCGCGCTATCAGCGCATGCTGGGCAAAAACGTACTGCAGCCGATCGGCTGGGATGCGTTCGGCCTGCCGGCGGAAGGCGCGGCGGTGAAAAACAACACCGCGCCGGCCCCGTGGACCTACGACAACATCGAATACATGAAGAACCAGTTGAAACTGCTGGGCTTCGGCTACGACTGGGATCGCGAAATCGCCACCTGCCAGCCGGAATACTATCGCTGGGAACAGTGGTTCTTCACCAAACTGTATGAAAAAGGCCTGGTCTACAAGAAGACTTCGGCGGTGAACTGGTGTCCGCACGATCTGACCGTGCTGGCCAACGAACAGGTTATCGACGGCTGCTGCTGGCGCTGCGACACCAAGGTCGAGCGTAAAGAGATCCCGCAGTGGTTCATCAAAATCACCGCTTACGCCGATCAGTTGCTGAACGATCTGGACACGCTGGAAAGCTGGCCGGAGCAGGTGAAAACCATGCAGCGCAACTGGATTGGCCGCTCCGAAGGCGTGGAAATCACCTTCGACGTGGCGGACAGCGAAGAGAAGTTGACGGTTTACACCACCCGCCCGGACACCTTCATGGGCGCCACCTACGTGGCGGTCGCCGCGGGCCACCCGCTGGCGCAACAGGGCGCGCGCAACAATCCGGCGCTGACCGAGTTCATCGACGAATGCCGCAACACCAAAGTTGCCGAAGCCGAAATGGCGACGATGGAGAAGAAAGGCATGCCGACCGGCCTGTTCGTTGTCCACCCGCTGAGCGGCGAGAAGCTGCCGGTGTGGGTCGCCAACTTCGTGCTGATGGAATACGGCACCGGCGCCGTGATGGCGGTACCGGCGCACGACCAGCGCGACTGGGAATTCGCCACCAAATATGATTTGCCGATCAAACCGGTGATCCTGAACCTCGACGGCAGCCAGCCTGACGTAAGCGCCGAAGCGATGACCGACAAAGGCGCGCTGTTCAACTCCGGCGAGTTCGACGGTCTGGACAATGAAGCCGGCTTCAACGCCATCGCCGACAAACTGGTCGCCAAAGGCGTCGGCCAACGCAAGGTCAACTACCGTCTGCGCGACTGGGGCGTTTCCCGCCAGCGTTACTGGGGCGCGCCAATCCCGATGGTGACGCTGGAAGACGGCACCGTGATGCCGACGCCGGAAGACCAACTGCCGGTGATCCTGCCGGAAGACGTGGTCATGGACGGCATCACCAGCCCGATCAAGGCCGACCCCGAGTGGGCGAAGACCACCGTCGACGGCCAGCCGGCGCTGCGCGAAACCGACACTTTCGACACCTTTATGGAGTCTTCCTGGTACTACGCGCGCTACACCTGCCCGCAGTATGACCAGGGCATGCTGGATCCGGCCGCCGCCAACTACTGGCTGCCGGTCGATCAATATATCGGCGGCATCGAACACGCCATCATGCACCTGATGTACTTCCGCTTCTTCCACAAGCTGATGCGCGATGCGGGCCTGGTGGATTCAGACGAGCCGGCCAAGCGCCTGCTGTGCCAGGGCATGGTGCTGGCCGACGCCTTCTACTACACCGGCAACAGCGGCGAACGCGTCTGGGTATCCCCGGTTGACGCCACCGTCGAGCGCGACGACAAAGGCCGCATCATTAAAGCCACCGATCCGCAAGGCCGTGAACTGGTCTATGCTGGCATGAGCAAAATGTCGAAGTCGAAGAACAACGGCATCGACCCGCAGGAGATGGTGGAAAAATACGGCGCGGACACCGTGCGTCTGTTCATGATGTTCGCTTCACCGGCAGAAATGACGCTGGAGTGGCAGGAATCCGGCGTGGAAGGGGCTAACCGCTTCCTGAAACGCGTGTGGAAACTGGCCTACGATCACGTGGAAAAAGGCGCGGTGCAGCCGCTGGACGTGGCGGCGCTGAACGAAGATCAGAAAGCGCTGCGCCGCGATCTGCACAAAACCATCGCCAAGGTGACCGACGATATCGGCCGCCGTCAGACCTTCAACACCGCGATCGCCGCCGTGATGGAGCTGATGAACAAGCTGGCCCGCGCGCCGCAGGAGAGCGAGCAGGATCGCGCGCTGCTGCAGGAAGCGCTGCTGGCCGTGGTTCGCATGCTGTATCCGTTCACCCCGCACGTGTGCTTCACCCTGTGGCAGGCGTTGGGTGGCGAAGGCGACGTGGACACCGCGCCATGGCCGGTTGCCGACGAGCAGGCGATGGTCGAGGACTCCAAGCTGGTGGTGGTGCAGGTGAACGGCAAGGTTCGCGCTAAAATCACCGTATCTGCCGATGCGACCGAAGAGCAAGTGCGCGCGCGCGCTGCCGAAGAGCATCTGGTGGCTAAATATCTGGACGGCGTCACGATTCGTAAAGTGATCTACGTTCCGGGCAAACTGCTTAACCTGGTTGTGGGTTAACACAAGGAGGAGTTGTGCGACAACGTATTCTGACGCTGTTGCTGGGGTTGGCGGTGCTGGTCACCGCCGGCTGCGGTTTTCACCTGCGTGGCACCACGCAGGTGCCTAATGAAATGAAAACGCTGATCCTCGACAGCGCCGACCCTTATGGTCCGTTGACGCGCGCGGTGCGTGAGCAGTTGCGTCTGAACGACGTGACCATCGTCAGCGATCCGAAGCGTAAAGACGTGCCTTCCCTGCGCATCATCGGCGCGACGGAAAGCCAGGATACCGCCTCGATCTTCCAGGACGGTAAAACCGCCGAGTACCAGCTGGTGCTGACCGTGCAGGCGCAGGTGCTGCTCCCGGGCCACGACCTGTATCCGCTGTCGGTGAAAGTGTTCCGTTCGTTCTTCGACAACCCGCTGACCGCGCTGGCCAAAGACTCCGAGCAGGAGATCATTCGCCAGGAAATGCGTGAGCAGGCGGCGCAGCAACTGGTGCGCAAACTGCTGACCGTGCATGCGGCGGAAGAAGAAAACCGGCAAAAAGCCGCTGCCGCCGGCGAACGAGCGGCAAGCCAAACCGCACAATGATCCGTATTTATCCGGAACAACTTGCCGCGCAGCTCCGAGAGGGGCTGCGCGCTTGTTATTTATTGAGCGGCAATGAACCGCTGCTGCTGCAGGAAAGCCAGGATCTGCTCCGGCAGGCTGCGCAACAGCAGCAGTTCAGCGAGCACTACAGCATTTCCCTCGACGCCCATACCGACTGGGACGCCATCTTCGGCATCTGCCAGGCGATGAGCCTGTTCGCCAGCCGCCAGACGCTGCTGCTGATCTTCCCGGAAAACGGCCCGACGGCGCCGATCGGCGAACAGCTGACCAAGCTGGCCACGCTGCTGCACGAGGATATTCTGCTGATCCTGCGCGGCCCGCGCCTCACCAAAGCGCAGGAAAACAGCGCCTGGTTCAAGGCGCTCAGCCCGCACGGCGCTCTCGTCAGCTGCCAGACGCCGGAACAGGCGCAGCTGCCGCGCTGGGTCGCCGCACGCGCCAAGGCGATGAAACTGGAGTTGGACGACGCCGCCAACCAGTTGCTGTGCTACTGCTACGAAGGCAACCTGCTGGCGCTGTCGCAAGCATTGGAGCGGCTGTCGCTGCTGCACCCGGACGGCAAGCTCACCCTGCCGCGCGTCGAGCAGGCGGTGAACGACGCCGCCCACTTCACGCCGTTCCACTGGCTGGACGCCTTGCTGGCCGGCAAGAGCAAGCGCGCCTGGCATATCTTGCAGCAGCTGCAGCAAGAGGATGTCGAGCCGGTGATCCTGCTGCGCACCCTGCAGCGCGAACTGCTGCTGTTGCTGACGCTGCAGCGCCGCATGGCTTCCGCGCCGCTGCGCACGCTGTTCGATCAGCACAAGGTCTGGCAGAACCGCCGCCCGCTGGTGACCCAGGCGTTGCAACGCCTGTCCGGCCCCCAGCTGCAGCAGGCGGTGCAGCTGCTGACGCAAATCGAGCTGACGCTCAAGCAGGACTATGGTCAGTCGGTCTGGCCGGAACTGGAAACCCTGTCGATGCTGCTGTGCGGCAAACCCCTGGCCACGAGTTTTAGCGATGCCCACTAATCCGGAACACCCCACCGTATTGCACGCGCTGTTCGGCGGCACCTTTGACCCGATCCACTACGGCCACCTGCGGCCGGTGGAGGCGCTGGCCGCCGAAGTGGGCCTGAATCGCGTCACGCTGCTGCCTAACCACGTGCCGCCGCACCGCCCGCAGCCGGAGGCCAATGCGCAGCAGCGCCTGAAGATGGTCGAGCTGGCGATCGCCGGCAATCCGCTGTTTGCGGTCGACGATCGCGAACTGCACCGCACCACCCCCTCCTACACCATCGAGACGTTGGAAACGATTCGTAAAGAGCGTGGCGCCGCCCAGCCGCTGGCGTTTATTATTGGCCAGGACTCGCTGCTGACGCTGCATAAGTGGCACCGCTGGCAGGCGCTGTTGGACGTCTGCCACCTGCTGGTGCTGGCGCGCCCGGGCTATAACGATCGCATGGACACGCCGGAACTGCAGCAGTGGCTGGAACGCCATCGCACCGCCGACCCGGCGCTGCTCAGCCGTCGCCCGCACGGCCACATCTATTTGGCCGATACGCCGGAGCTGGAAATTTCCGCCACCGAGATCCGCCAGCGTCGCCATCAGGGCCTCAACTGCGACGACCTGCTGCCGCGCCCGGTGCAGCGCTATATCGAGTTGCAGGGTTTATATCGCTAGCGAAAGGTGCGTGATATACTGCGCCGCTATTTTTCAGGTATCCGCTGAAAACCCCGGAAACCTTAGCTGGCCGGGCAGTCACCAGTTAGCTGGCTTTCAGCGGCAGCCTGCCGAAACCATTATCCGGTTACGCCGCGGCGCGCGCATTTTGCCCGCCGCAGCCGACTGAACAGAACACACCCGAGGGGGAACCTTTGCAAGGTAAAGCGCTCCAAGATTTCGTCATCGATAAAATCGATGATCTGAAAGGCCAAGACATTGTCGCTCTGGACGTTCAGGGCAAATCCAGCATCACCGATTGCATGATCATCTGCACCGGCACCTCGACGCGCCACGTGATGTCGATCGCCAGCCACGTGGTGCAGGAATCCCGCGCCGCGGGCATGGAGCTGTACGGCATGAAAGGCCAGGAAGCCTCCGACTGGATCGTGGTCGATCTGGGCGAAGTGATCGTGCACGTGATGCAGGAAGAAAGCCGTCGCCTGTACGAGCTGGAAAAACTCTGGAGCTAAGCGGTGAAACTGCAATTGGTGGCGGTCGGCACCAAAATGCCAGACTGGGTGCAAACCGGCTTTATGGATTATCTGCACCGCTTTCCCAAAGATATGCCGTTTGAGCTGACCGAGATCCCGGCGGGCAAACGCGGCAAAAACGCCGACATCAAGCGCATTCTGGACAAGGAAGGCGAACAGATGCTGGCGGCGGTGGGCAAAGGCAACCGCATCGTTACGCTGGATATCCCAGGCACGCCGTGGGAAACGCCGCAGCTGGCGCAGCAGCTTGAGCGCTGGAAGCAGGATGGCCGCAACGTCAGCTTGCTGATCGGCGGCCCGGAAGGGCTGGCGCCCGCCTGCAAAGCCGCTGCCGAGCAGAGCTGGTCGCTTTCTCCGTTGACGCTGCCGCATCCTTTGGTGCGCGTCCTGGTGGCCGAAAGCCTCTACCGCGCCTGGAGTATTACAACAAATCATCCTTACCACCGGGAATAGCCGGTGGTGACCGTGACAGAGTGAAATAAAGCAGCGGGATGAAAATAGAACGTAACCCTTTTCGCGACTATACGGCTGAATCCGCCCTGTTTGTACGCCGCGCCCTGGTGGCGTTCCTGGTCATCCTGGTGCTGTCCGGCATCCTGATCGCCAACCTGTATAATCTGCAAGTGGTCCGCGTCGAGGATTACCGCACCCGCTCCAACGAAAACCGCATCAAGCTGGTGCCCATCGCGCCCAGCCGAGGCATTATCTACGATCGCAACGGCACCCCGCTGGCGCTCAACCGCACCATTTATCAGCTGGAGCTGATGCCGGAGAAGGTCGACGATCTCAAAGCCACGCTACAGGCGCTGCGCACGGTGGTCGATCTGACCGACGACGACATCGCCAATTTCGAAAAAGAGCGCAAGCGCTCACGCCGTTTCGTCTCCATTCCGGTGAAAACCGCGCTAACCGAGGTGCAGGTCGCCCGCTTTGCGGTCAATCAGTTCCGCTTCCCCGGCGTGGAAGTGAAAGGCTATCAACGCCGCTACTACCCCTATGGTTCCGCCCTCACCCACGTCACCGGCTATGTGTCGAAGATCAACGACCGCGACGTCGAACGTTTGGACAAAGACGGCAAGCTGGCCAACTACGCCGCCACCCACGATATCGGCAAGCTGGGCATTGAACGCTATTACGAAGACACGCTGCACGGCAAAACAGGCTATGAAGAGGTCGAGGTCAACAACCGCGGCCGGGTGATCCGCCAATTGCACGAGCAACCGCCTTCCGCCGGTCAGGACGTTTACCTGACGCTCGATCTTGATCTGCAGCGCTATATCGAGCAGCTGCTGGTCGGCAGCCGCGCCGCGGTGGTGGTGAGCGATCCGCGCACCGGCGCCATCCTGGCGATGGTGTCCAACCCGAGTTACGATCCGAACCTGTTCGTGGACGGCATTTCCAGCAAGGACTATCAGGGCCTGCTGAACGATCCGAATCGCCCACTGATCAACCGCGCTACGCAGGGGGTCTATCCGCCCGCGTCAACGGTGAAGCCTTACATCGCGGTGTCGGCGCTGAGCGCCGGGGTGATCACCAAAAACACCGTGGTGTTCGATCCCGGCTGGTGGCAACTGCCCGGCTCGGAAAAACGCTTCCGCGACTGGAAAAAATGGGGCCACGGCCGCCTGAACGTCACCAAAGCGCTGGAAGAATCCGCAGATACCTACTTCTATCAGGTCGCCTATGACATGGGGATCGATCGGCTGTCGAGCTGGCTGACCAAATTCGGTTACGGCCAGTACACCGGCATCGATCTGTCTGAAGAACGATCCGGCCTGATGCCGACGCGCGAGTGGAAGCTGAAACGCTATAAAAAGCCGTGGTATCAGGGCGACACCATTCCGGTGGGCATCGGCCAGGGTTACTGGACCGCCACGCCGATCCAGATGGCCAAAGCGCTGAACACCCTGATCAACGACGGCACCGTCAAAACGCCGCACCTGCTGCAGAGCACCCGCGTCAACGGCGCGCTGGTGCCGTTCAAACAGGAAGAGAGCACGCAAATCGGCGATATTCACTCCGGCTTCTGGGAAATCGCCAAAGACGGCATGTATGGTGTGGCCAACCGTCCGAACGGGACGGCGCGCAAGTACTTTGCGGACGCACCTTATAAAGCCGCGGCGAAATCGGGTACCGCACAGGTATTCGGCTACGAAACCTACAACGCCCACAAACTGGCGGAGCACCTGCGCGATCACAAGCTGATGACCGCCTTCGCGCCGTTCAACAACCCGACGGTGTCGGTCGCCATCATTCTGGAAAACGGCGGCTCCGGTCCGGCGGTGGGCACCATCACCCGCCAGATCCTCGACCATATTCTGCTGGGCGACAACAATACGCAATTGCCAAGCGAGGCCCCGCTGCCGCCTGGCGTAGAAGGTGACTAAGGTAGAACATGACTGAAAGCCAACAAAAAGGCTCGATCTGGACCAAAATCCACATCGATCCGACGTTCCTGCTGCTGATCCTGGCCCTGCTGGTCTACAGCGCCTTCGTGATGTGGAGCGCCAGCGGCCAGGACATCGGCATGATGGAGCGCAAGATCGGGCAGATCGTCATGGGGCTGATCGTGATGGCCGTCATGGCGCAAATCCCGCCGCGCGTCTACGAAAGCTGGGCGCCCTATCTGTATATTTTCTGCGTGATTTTGCTGATCCTGGTGGACGCCTTCGGCCAGATCAGTAAAGGCGCGCAGCGCTGGCTGGATCTCGGCGTGGTGCGCTTCCAGCCGTCGGAAATCGCCAAGATCGCCGTGCCGCTGATGGTGGCGCGCTTTATGAACCGCGACGTTTGCCCGCCTTCGCTGAAAAACACCGCCATCGCGCTGGTGCTGATCTTCCTGCCGACGCTGCTGGTGGCCGCGCAGCCGGATCTCGGCACCTCGATCCTGATCGCCGCCTCCGGCCTGTTCGTGCTGTTCCTGTCGGGCATGAGCTGGAAACTGATCGCCGTCGCCGCCGTCGCGCTGGCGGCCTTTATCCCGGTGCTGTGGTTCTTCCTGATGCACGGTTATCAACGCGACCGCGTGATGATGCTGCTCGATCCGGAAAGCGATCCGCTCGGCGCCGGTTATCACATCATTCAATCCAAGATCGCCATCGGCTCCGGCGGCCTGTCCGGCAAGGGCTGGCTGCACGGCACCCAGTCGCAGCTGGAGTTCCTCCCGGAGCGCCATACCGACTTTATCTTCGCCGTATTGGCCGAAGAGCTGGGGCTGATCGGGGTGTTGGTGCTGCTGGCGCTCTACCTGCTGGTGATCATTCGCGGGCTGATGATCGCCGCCAAGGCGCAAACCACCTTCGGCCGCGTGATGGTCGGCGGCTTGATGCTGATTTTGTTCGTTTATGTGTTTGTTAACATCGGTATGGTCAGTGGCATTTTGCCGGTAGTTGGCGTACCTTTGCCTCTGGTCAGTTACGGGGGTTCGGCGCTGATAGTGTTGATGGCCGGTTTCGGCATCATCATGTCGATCCACACGCATCGGAAAATGCTGTCTAAAAGTTTATAAGAGGTGAGTAATGCGTAAGGAATGGCTTTGGATCGGCGTCGCGGCGGTGTTGCTCTCCGCCTGTACCGCCCCGACCACGGAACAGCAAGCCCCTCCGCAGCCGTACAACGGCCCGGTGGTGGAAATCGGCGGCGTCGAGCCTCAATATGAACCCTATAACCCTAATAACATGCAGGATTATAAGGTTAATGGCGATACTTACCGCATCGTAAAAGATCCGCAGAACTTCTCGCAGACCGGCCTGGCGGCCTGGTATGGCGAAGAGGCCAACGGCAACACCACGGCGCTGGGCGAGCAGTTTGACCCCAACGGCCTGACGGCGGCGCACCCAACGCTGCCGATCCCAAGCTATGTGCGCGTCACCAACCTGGCCAACGGCCGTCAGTTGGTGGTGCGCGTCAACGATCGCGGGCCATACACCAAGGGCCGCATCATCGATCTGTCGAAAGCCGCCGCCGATCGCCTCAACCTGTCCAACAACACCAAGGTCAAGGTAGATTTCATCAACGTGGCGCCAAATGGCACGCTGAGCGGCCCCGGCACCATCGGCACCATCGTGGCGAAACAGAGCTACGCCCTGCCGGCGCGCCCGGATCTCGGCTCCAGCGGCATGGGCACCCCTATTCAACAGGAGGCGCCGATCGCCAGCGGCGCGGCGGTGCGCCCGATCGATAACAGCACCCTGCGCACCGACGACAACAGCGCCCCTGCTGCCGGCGGCAATGCCGCCAACGGCCGCAGCGGTTTCCTCGGCGCGCCAAGCGCATTACCGGCCGGCGTGCTGGAAGGTTCCGAACCTGAAGTCGCAGCGGTGGCCGCACCGGTCGCGGCCGGCGCAGCGGCTGTCGGTACGGCTGCCGCCGCCTCTTCCGGCGGCTACGTGGTGCAGGTCGGCGCGCTGAGCAGCGCCGAACGCGCCCAGAGCTGGCAACAGAGCCTGAGCCAACAGTTTGGCGTCCCGGGCAAAGTAGCGGCCAACGGCAACGTTTATCGCGTTCAGCTCGGCCCGTTCAGCAGCCGTCAGCAGGCGGCCCAGCTGCAGCAACGCCTGGCGAGCGAAGCGCAACAACAGTCTTTCGTTACTGCTGCACCCTGAGCGTTAAGCCCGGCGGGCATTCACGGCCGATAAGCGGTTATTTAGCTGAAACATTTTCTTGCAGCTAAAAGGGCACTAACCGCAATTAGTCAGATGAATGGGTAATGCCTGCCGGGATCGCATCTGCTATAGTGTGGCTCGTTTTTTAACTTTACTTTCACGGATGTTGTAGTCCCGATCATGAAACAAGTAACTTCTTTTCGCTTAATCAAAAGCATCGCCCTCGGCACCGTTATCGCAATGAGCGCAGCCTCCGTTGCGCACGCCGATGACGTTAACATCAAAACCATGATCCCAGGTGTCCCGCAGATCGATGCGGAAGCGTACATCCTGATTGATTACAACTCCGGCAAGGTGCTGGCCGAGATGAACGCCGATGCGCGTCGCGATCCGGCCAGCCTGACCAAAATGATGACCAGCTACGTCATCGGCCAGGCGCTGAAAGCGGGTAAAATCGGCCAGGACGATCTGGTGACCGTCGGCCAGGACGCCTGGGCGACCGGCAACCCGGTGTTCAAAGGCTCCTCGCTGATGTTCCTGAAGCCGGGCGATCGCGTGCCGGTCTCCAAACTGACCCGCGGCATCAACCTGCAGTCCGGTAACGACGCCTGCGTGGCGATGGCCGACTACGTCGCCGGCAGCCAGGACGCATTCGTTAACCTGATGAATACCTACGTCAGCAAACTGGGCCTGCAGAACACTCACTTCCAGACGGTACACGGCCTGGATGCCCAGGGCCAGTACAGTTCGGCGCGCGACATGGCGCTGATCGGCCAGGCGCTGATCCGCGACGTGCCGGAAGAGTACGCGATCTATAAAGAAAAAGAGTTCACCTTCAACAATATCCGCCAGATGAACCGCAATGGTCTGCTGTGGGATAACAGCCTGAACGTCGACGGCATCAAAACCGGTCATACCGACGCAGCGGGTTACAACCTGGTGGCTTCGGCGACCGAAGGCCAGATGCGTCTGATCTCCGCCGTGATGGGCGGCCGCACCTACAAAGGCCGCGAAGCCGAGAGCAAGAAACTGCTGACCTGGGGCTTCCGCTTCTTCGAAACCGTGGCGCCGCTGAAAGTCGGTAAAGAGTTCGCCTCCGAGCCGGTCTGGTTCGGCGATGCCGACCGCGTTGAGCTGGGCGTGGATAAAGACGTATACCTGACCATCCCGCGCGGCCGCATGAAAGATCTGAAGGCCAGCTATGTGCTGAACACGCCGGAAATTCACGCGCCGCTGGCGAAAAACCAGGTGGTGGGCAGCATCAACTTCCAGCTGGACGGCAAAACCATCGACCAGCGTCCGCTGGTGGTGATGAACGAAGTGAAAGAAGGCGGTTTCTTCAGCCGCATCGTGGACTACATCAAACTGATGTTCCACCACTGGTTCGGTTAACGGTTGAAACGGGCGAAATTGCCCCCATATACTGAATAACATTAACTCCCGCCCCGGCGGGAGTTATAATTTATAGATTAGCTAGCACTCTGGAGCGCACGCACATGCAAAAAACTAAACTGAACGAACTGCTCGAATTCCCTTGCTCGTTTACCTACAAGGTGATGGGCCTGGCGCAGCCTGAGCTGGTTGACCAGGTAGTTGAAGTGGTGCAGCGCCATGCGCCGGGCGATTACAACCCGCAGGTTAAGCCGAGCAGCAAAGGCAACTACCACTCGGTTTCCATCACCATCAACGCCACTCACATCGAGCAGGTCGAAACCCTGTACGAAGAGTTGGGCAACATTGAAATTGTTCGCATGGTGCTGTAATTCCAGCACAAACCCCTGCTTATCAACCCGGGATGGCGCAGCGTCTTCCCGGGTTGCGCATTTTTGGTCAGCGAAAGGCTGGCCGCCAGCCGGAGCGCCCGGTATAATGGCTTTACCACTTCTGTAACCTGACGATGACTCTTTTGCAACCAGACAAGATCATTTTGCGTCAGCTGGGGTTGCAGCCCTACGCGCCTGTATCCCAAGCCATGCATAACTTCACCGACAGTCGTACCGAGACTACGCCGGACGAGCTGTGGCTGGTGCAGCATCACCCGGTATTCACCCAGGGCCAGGCCGGCAAAGCCGAACACGTGCTAATGCCCGGCGATATCCCGGTTGTCCAGAGCGATCGCGGCGGCCAGGTGACCTACCACGGGCCGGGCCAGCAGGTGATGTACGTGATGGTCGATCTGAAGCGCAACAAAGTCGGCGTACGCCAATTGGTCACGGCGATAGAAGATACGGTTATCAACACCCTCGCCCACTTCCGCCTCGCATCGCGCGCCCGTCCGGATGCGCCCGGCGTGTACGTGGGGGAGCAGAAAATCTGTTCGTTGGGTTTGCGGATCCGCAAAGGCAGCTCATTCCACGGCCTGGCCCTGAATGTGGCGATGGATCTCAGCCCCTTCCAACGCATCAACCCTTGCGGTTACGCCGGCATGCAGATGACGCAGGTCAGCGCGCTGGCGCCCGGCGTTGGCATTGAAGACATACACCCAATCCTGGTACAGGAATTTGTTCATTTACTCGGCTACCAGACGGTCGAGCTTCGTAACTGGAACCTGCACGATTATGAGTAAACCAATTCAGATGGAACGCGGCGTCAAATACCGCGATGCTGACAAAATGGCGCTGATCCCGGTCAAAACGGTGGTCACCGAACGGCAGGAGCTGTTGCGTAAACCCGAGTGGATGAAGATCAAACTGCCTGCCGACTCAACGCGCATTCAGGGCATCAAAGCCGCCATGCGCAAGAACGGCCTGCACTCCGTCTGTGAGGAAGCTTCGTGCCCTAACCTGTCCGAGTGTTTCAACCACGGTACCGCCACCTTTATGATCCTCGGCGCCATCTGCACCCGTCGTTGCCCGTTCTGCGACGTGGCCCACGGCCGCCCGATCGCGCCAGACGCCAACGAGCCGGAAAAGCTGGCGCAAACCATCGCCGACATGGCGCTGCGTTACGTGGTGATCACCTCGGTTGACCGTGACGACCTGCGCGACGGCGGCGCTCAGCACTTTGCCGACTGCATCTCGGCCATCCGCGCCAAGAGCCCGAACATCAAAATTGAAACGCTGGTCCCGGACTTCCGCGGCCGTATGGATCGCGCGCTGGAGATCCTCACCGCCACGCCGCCGGACGTGTTCAACCACAACCTGGAAAACGTGCCGCGCGTCTACCGCCAGGTGCGTCCGGGCGCCAACTACGAGTGGTCGTTGAAGCTGCTGGAGCGCTTTAAAGAAGCGCACCCGGATATCCCAACCAAATCCGGCCTGATGGTTGGCTTGGGCGAAACCAACGCGGAAATCATTGAAGTGATGCGCGATCTGCGTCGCCACGGCGTGACCATGCTGCCGCTGGGCCAGTACCTGCAGCCGAGCCGTCACCACCTGC
>NZ_JVEL01000549.1:0-18673 GCF_001076875.1 Serratia sp. 506_PEND | reverse complement strand
TGAGAAAAGAGAATGTTGATGTTCTCTCAAATAATATGAAAATAACCTATAAAATGGCTGGTCAGGAAAGATTGCAAGAGTATGAATTTAGCTTTGGATATGATGGTGTTTTGCCAAAAAGAATTGCAATAATAATTGGTGAAAATGGTGTTGGAAAAAGTCAAACTCTGAGTCAGATTGCAAACTCTGTTGTTAGAGGTAGAGGGAATTTTGTCGAATCGATAACTAATAATAGATTGGAGATCGGTAGGCTTCTAACTTTCGCGCCAACAAGTGATAGTGGTATTACTTTTCCAAGTAATAAAATAAAAAATCCGCATACTTGGTATAAGTTTTTTTCTTTTGGCCGACAAGGAGCTTCTTCAAGAAGTGAAAATATCAATGATCTAATCGTTCAACTCTCTCGTAGCGAAGAGAGAATAGCAGAGAGTAGTAGGTGGGAGATATTTCTAAATGCAATAAGCCTCTTGAATCCTAAAGAACTTTATCTATCGTGCGTTTCAGATAATGAAAAGCTAATAGGTATACATGATCTAATGGACTATAGTGAGGATAAGAGACTTAGACTTCAAAGCATAGTAAATGTAAACAGTGAGCCTAAGAGGGTAATAGATGGTAAGGAATATAGGTTAAGTAGTGGTGAGATGTCCTTTCTAAGGTTCTTCGCACAACTAAGCCTATCGATTGAGAATGGTACTCTTTTGCTTTTAGATGAACCAGAAACTCACCTACACCCCTCATTTATTAATAAGTTTTCGGCGATGTTGGATTTGCTTTTAAGTCAAACAGGATCAGTAGCTATTATTGCTACTCACTCTGTGTATTTTGTGCGGGAAGTACTCAAGGAACAAGTTACTGTTCTACGGAAAAAAGATGGTTGCATAATTGCTGAGAAACCTAGGTTGAGTACTTTTGGCGCTGATATCGGGAATATATCATATTTCGTTTTTGGAGAAAGTGAGCCTACCCATCTCCTTAAGATAGTTGAAAGGAATATACTTAAGAAGTATAAGAATTGGGATGATGTATATAATGCGTACAAGGATGACTTGTCGATAAATACTCTTACTTCACTTAGAGAGTCTTTCTTCAGTAAGAAGGAGCGGTAACATAATGAATAAGTTACCTAGGCCGGAGTTTCGTGATTATGTAGCTATAGGCAAACTAACTAAAAATAAAAGATTAAAAGACTATGTTCTTTTGTCTACACAAACATCAAATTTGATTAATGCATATCGCATATATCAGAGGAATGGCGGGTTTCTATTGAATAGACCATATCCTCCTTTGTTGGCTGATGTAAAATCATCTCTGATTAATTACTATAAAGCACCTCCGGTGAGTCATTCTATAATAAAAAAGCTAAGAGATGAGAACAGTACTTCTCTTTGCCCAATGTGTGGCTCAATGCATCGAGGGACATTGGATCATGTTCTACCAAAGGCTATTTGGCCAGAATTTTCTTTACTAACGAGAAATTTAGTTCCTGCATGTAAATGCAACCAGATGAAAAGTGCAGTGCTGGGTTTGAATAAGAATCATAGAATGTTGCATCCATATTATGATGCTATATTGAAAGAGCGGCTAGTTAAGGCTGGGTTTAAAAATTTAGGTGAGTTTCCGGACATAAGTCTGGAGATAACAAAAGACAATACGCATCCGTTTTATGACTCAATAGTGTATCACGTTAATAATGTTGTTTTGAAGAATGACATCCTAGGGTACCTTTCAAAAAGGTGGGAGTCATTTTACCTCTATCCAAGAATGGTAGTTAGGGGGATAGGTCCTCACTTAAAAAATACTCGCGATATATCTAAGGTTTTAATTGATGAGGTAAGGCTGTTGGATGATTGTCACGGAGGGAGGAATAATTGGAACTCGGTTTTTGCTGCAGGGTTACTTACCGCTGAGGTTGTTAATTGGTTGTGGCTTGAGTTAAAAAATCCGAATCGTGATGTTAATGGTAAGCTGGTATAAAATAAGGGCGAGCATATCGCCCTTTAAATGATGATATATGTAGAGTATTTAATTACGTCATGTCCAATCCATTCATTTACTTCCTTCATTCTTTCTTGCAGAGGCGTTAATTCATTCCTCACAAAAACCTGACTAGCCTTCTCAACATCCCCAAACCCGCCAGTATTGTTCGGTATAATCCCCATCATCTGAGGTGGCACTCGGTGTGCACTTAGCAAATCGTCCCGCGTCGCATTCTTAATATTGAAAAAATCATCTTTGGTAGCGACCTCACTCAGTGGCAAGATTTTAATGCCATCGGGCTTACCGTTTGGCGCGTACATAAATAGATTGCGGAAGTTACCCAGCCCTTTAGTGTCTCGCATCGCTTGGCGCATCCTGTCTACGTCGCTTGTGCTTTGCGCCGCGTCGGTCATATACAAGATGTAACCGGCGTGTGCACCATTCTGATAATATTTTCGGCGGAACAGTGTCGCCGCTTCATTTAGCCACGCAGAATTCAACGCGCTGAGATATTCTGGCAGGCCGTACAGCTCTTGATTGATATCTGGCTCAATTAGATGAAACACACTTCCCGGTGCAAATTGATGCGGCGCTTTCCAATCTTGCACAAACCAATAGGTATCCGGTTCAACGCCCCGGCGGGTGTATTTTGCCGGTGAACACTGCAGGCGCAGTGGCTCGCCGAGTCGGTTTTTCCTTACCTCTAAAAAGGCATTACCAAACATCAGGTAATCCAGCGCATAACGGCTAAATTCCTGTTGGCTTAACATGGGGTGTGGGATAAACGTAGACGCCAAGATATTGCGCTTAACGAACATCGGCGAACTGTGGTGAACGGCGGCCCGCACACTGCGTGCAAGCCCGTCGAAGCTGATCGGCGGTTCGTACCATTTATCGTTTCCAGTGCATTCGATGTAATCCAGAATTTCCCGCTTATCCAGCACAGCGGACGGCTCGCCAAGGGTGAACGCCTCAAAATCCTGCTTCTGCTCTGCTGCCGGGGCTGGCGCCGGGGAGGTAAATGCCTTGCGGCCTTTGCGCTTGCTCATCAGTAAAACTCCAAAATGTTCGGGCTGCTGTGGCCGCTGCCTGCGGTCAGCGGTTCGTTCAAGAGGGCGTGCATGATTGCCCACGCGACATCGGCGTGGCTGGCTTCTTCGCTGCGGCTGGCGGTGTAGGTGGAACGCGCGCCGCTGGCGGTCATGGTTTTGCGGATCGCCATAAAGGCGGGGGTGATGTCGGTGTGGCTGGTGTCGTATTCCAGACAGCCGCGCCCGATGGTGTCTTTTGCCTTCAGCACCATGGCGGTTTTGATTTCCGGGGTGTATTTGATCTCCCGCGCGGCCGGGAAGAACTCGCGCACCAACTGGAAAACACCTTGACCGACGGTGGTCGCATCGATGCCGATGTACTCCACGCAGTACTTTTCGGTAAGGTCTTTAATCTTCTGGGCCTGATCGGCAAAGTTCATTCCCTGCCACTGGTGGCGTTCGAGCACGCGGAACTTGCCCCCGACCACCATTGGCGGCGCGCACCCGGCGCTGTCGCCGCCGTTGGCTTCCGATGGGTCGTAGCCGATCCACACCGGGCGATAACCGAACGGCCGCACGGCGTATGGGTTGAAGTCCTCCCACTCTTCCAGCGTATCGACCATGCAGCCTTGCAGCTCGGCGAACGGGAATACCGACGCGGTATCATCCACAAATTCACACATCAGCAGGTTCTGATACTCTGCCGGGCTGTATTCTAGCGACAGCTGATCGAGGTCGAACAGGTTACAGCCGCCGGTCCGCGCATCCTCAACCGTGACAATCTGGCGCCATTGCCCATCGCCGCACAGCACGCCTTTTGACAGGTGGCTGTGGCTGAGGTCGAGCTGAACGTGATCGGCTTTGCTGCGCCGCCCTTTGTTGAACAGTTCCCCCGACCAGAACGGATAAGCGGAGTGTGCCAGACTCGACGGTGTGGAAAAGTAGGTGGTGCGCCATCGCTTGTGCAGCGACATCCCGCTGGCGGCTTTGCGCAGCTCCTGAAACTTCGGTATCCAGAAATACTCATCCAGATACATATTGCCGGTGTAGCTCTGCGCGGTGCGCACGTTGGTGCCGAGGAACATCAGGCGAGAGCCGTTCGGCAGCACCATCGGATCTCTTAGTGAGAACACTAAAGAGCGTTATCATCAATGCCAAAACATAAATTGCAGTTGTACTTTTGTGACGTTGGAATCTATTCAGCGGCAGATCGTATCACCGGGCAAAGTTGATATCGCTCCGCCACACCCAACCCGAAGCAATCAGGGAACACTTTGGATTTAACAAGAAGCCTGCGAAAGCAGGTTTTTTTATGTCCGTAAAATGGCTGTCGCCACTTTGTCGCCACAGGGTAATTATGTGTTTTTCGAATCATTGTTTTATAAGGATATTTTTTCAAGGCAACAAAAAACCCGATAATCTTGAACCTAAAAGGCGGGATTATCGGGCTCCACAAAATGGGGACATCAAAGAAAAGCAGTGGCACTAATTCAGACTGCGGCCCCCAACGAAAGTTCTGGCCGGCGACAAAAAAATCAAAATATTTTTATCGCCGATCCATCTCTCCCGCTAATCGATCAGCCGAGTATGCCTGGCCATAGCACCACGATGAGAGAACCCGCCAGCGTTAACAGCACGTTAGCGATGGCGTAGGTACCGGCATAGCCCAGCGCCGGGATGTTGCTGCGCGCGGTGTCGCTGATGATCTCCATCGCCGGCGCGCAGGTGCGGGCGCCCATGATGGCGCCGAACAGCAGGGCGCGGTTCATGCGCAGCACGTAGGCGCCGAACAGGAAGCAGATAATCACCGGCACCAGGCTGACGATAAGCCCGGCAATCAGCATCTGGCCGCCGACCGCGCCCAGGCTGTGGCCGATGCCGGCGCCGGCGCTCAGGCCCACGCCCGCCATAAACACCATCAGGCCGAATTCTTTCACCATGTTCAGCGCGCCCTGCGGAATATAACCGAAGGTCGGGTGGTTGGCGCGCAGGAAGCCGAGCATGATGCCGGACATCAACAGGCCGGCGGCGTTGCCGATGCCGAACGAGAAGTTGCTGAACTGGATGGTGATCTGGCCGATCAGCAGGCCGATGATGAAGAAGGCGCAGAACGCCAGCAGATCGGTCACCTGGCTGTGGATCGAGATAAAGCCAATCTTCTCCGCCACGCTTTTCACCCGGCGCGCGTCGCCGCTCACCTGCAGCACGTCGCCCTTGTTGAGCACGATACTGTCATCGATTGGCATTTCGATCTGGCTGCGGATCACGCGGTTGAGGAAGCAACCGTGGTCGGTCAGCTTCAGCTGGCTCAGGCGTTTGTTCACCGCGTTGCTGTTCTTCACTACGATCTCTTCGGTCACGATGCGCATGTCGAGCAGATCGCGGTCGAACACTTCCTTACCATTGCGGAAGCTCGGATCCAGCCGCGCGTGGGCGTCCGGATAACCGACCAGCGAGATCTCGTCGCCCACCTGCAGCACCGCGTCACCGTCCGGGTTGGCCAGAATGCCGTTGCGGCGGATGCGTTCGATGTAGCAGCCGGTCTGGCGGTAGATGCCCAGTTCGCGCAGGTTCTTGCCGTCGGCCCAGGCCACCAGCTCGGGGCCGACGCGGTAGGCGCGGATCACCGGCAGGTAGACCTTGCGCTGGCTGTCGGTGTCCAGGCCGCGTTCGCGGGCGATCTGCTGGGCGGAGGTGGACAGATCCTGGTGCTGCAGCTTCGGCAGGTAGCGCGCGCCGAAAATCAGGCTGACCAAGCCGATCAGGTAGGTGAGGGCGTAGCCGAGGCTCAGATGATCCTGCGCCGCCAGCAGCGCCGGGCCGTTGACGATGGTGTTGCGCAGCGTATCGCCGGCGCCCACCAGCACCGGCGTCGAGGTCATCGAGCCGGCCAGCATGCCGGCGGTCAGGCCGATGTCCCAGTGGAACAGCTTGCCGAGGCCGATGGCGATCACCATTGCCGAACCGACCATCACCAGCGCGAGCATCAGGTAATTCTTGCCGTCGCGGAAGAAAATCGAGAAAAAGTTAGGCCCGGCTTCCACCCCGACGCAGAAAATAAACAGCATGAAGCCAAGATTCAGCGCCTCGGTGTTAATGGCGAAGTGTTGCTGGCCGAGCAGTAGAGAAACCACCAAAACGCCAATGGAATTACCGAGTTGGACGGAGCCCAGACGGAGTTTACCGAGGCATAGCCCCAGTGCGAGTACCACGAACAGTAACAGAATGTAGTTACCGTTTAACAAACTAGCGACGTTTATGTTCACGGAGGATAACTTATTGTTTACCAGTAAGTGCTTGATATAGATAACTATAAGAGATAAATTCAGCCTTAAAACGACATCATGAATCACCACCAGCGCAAGGCGAAGCGAACCATCGTTCGGCGGCGTTCATTCTAGACGCTATGACCGATGACAGCCAGCACAGAAAGCTGATTTCCTGCGCCGCCGGGCGCATTTAACTCTCTTTTGACCAAGGAAAAAATTCGGTTCAGCGTCACCGCACGGGTGATCGGGCCGATTTCTATTGATGCGGTAATTGGGCGGGGGAGAATTCGCATGACGAGTTATCGATATTGGCTGGGCATTCTCAGCTGTTTTCTGTTGTTCAGCCTGGTGTTTCTCGGCCAGCAAACCGGCCTGTTCGGTAGCACGGATCATGAGCACCACGGTGAAACCGGCCTGCTGCTGTTTGTGATCCCCGGCGCAATCGCCAGCTATTTGTCGAGCCGCAAGCGGCTGCTTTGCCCGTTGCTTGGCGCGCTGTATGCATTGCCGCTGTGCCTGCTGATCCGCCACTTCTGGCTGACGCCGTCCTATTCGTTCTGGCAGGAGCTGGCTTACGCCACCAGCGCGGTGTTCTGGTGCGTGTTCGGCGCGATGCTGATGCTGTTCGCCCTCGGTCTGTTGCACACGCTGCAGCAGTTGCACCGGCGGCAGCGGCAATAAAAAAAGGCGCGTTAAGCGCCTTTTTTGTCGTTCAAAAACTTACTGGAACAGGTTCAGGTGTTCTTTAGCGTAAGCTTCGAAATCGGTGCAACCGCCGATGTGCTTCTCGTCCAGGAAGATCTGCGGCACGGTTTCAACCGGTTTGCCGACGGTTTTTTCCAGATCGGCCTTGGTGATGCCTTCCGCGTGGATGTCAACGTAACGGAAGTTGAAATCGTCGCGTTCTTCAGTCAGTTTTTCCGCCAGTTCTTTAGCGCGGACACAATAAGGACAGCCAGGACGCCCGAAGATTACTGCAAACATGCAACGCTCCTTAATTGGATTTTCGATAAATTATTCGCGATTGCAACGACATCCCGTCACCGAAAAAGTCATTACCTGCGTCAGATGGCGCCTACTATGCCCGTTGAGGCGGTGAAAAAAAAGCAGGAATTACCTGTTAATCTGATTCATGTAACCAATTAGTCTGCCGGGGCTGTCGCCATCGGCGGGAATTCACTACACTGGGGGCAGACCTTCTGGAGAGGAAAAATATGCGTTCATTCGGTGACTTACCGCGCCCGGTGCTGGTGTTGGAAGGGCTGGGCATCGTGATGCTGGTGCTGGCCTACCTCAGCATTCACGGCCACCTGCAACTGCCGGGTTGGCTGGCGTCGCAGCCGGCGGCGGTCGGCATGATTTTCCTCGGCGTGGCGCTGATGGTGCCGGCGGCGGCGTTTCTGGTATGGCGCGTGGTGCAGGGCTTCGGGCCGCTGATGCGCGGCGGGTTGCCGCCGGAAAACGATCGCCGCAAACCGCAAGATGCAGACGCATCGAAAGATAATCAGGATCGCGATCCGCGCGCCTGAGCGCCGCGGCCGCTAACCCGCCTGCCGGGCAGGCGTTGGCTTTTGGGGTGACGAGTGAAAATTGCCATTCTTTCTCGCGACGGATCGCTCTATTCATGTAAGCGGCTGCGTGAAGCGGCGGAAGATCGCGGGCACAGCATCGATATCATCGATCCGCTCTCCTGCTATATGAACATCAATCCGGCGGCGCCGACCATTCATTATCGCGGCCGTCAACTGGAACGTTACGATGCGGTGATCCCGCGCATCGGCTCCGCCATCACCTTTTACGGCACCGCGGTGCTGCGCCAGTTCGAGCTGCTCGGCAGCTATCCGCTAAACGAATCCGTGGCCATTACCCGCGCCCGCGACAAGCTGCGTTCGCTGCAGTTGCTGGCGCGGCAGGGCATCGATCTGCCGATCACCGGATTTGCCCATTCGCCGGACGACACTGGCGATTTGATCGAGCTGGTCGGCGGCGCGCCGCTGGTGGTCAAACTGGTGGAAGGCACGCAGGGCATCGGCGTGGTGCTGGCGGAAACCCGTCAGGCGGCGGAAAGCGTGATTGACGCCTTTCGCGGGCTGAATGCCCACATCCTGGTGCAGGAGTACGTGCGCGAGGCGCAGGGGCGCGATGTGCGCTGTCTGGTGGTGGGCGGCCGGGTGGTGGCCGCCATCGAACGGCAGGCCAAGCCCGGTGAGTTTCGCTCCAACCTGCACCGCGGCGGCACCGCCCGCAAGGTGACCATCACCGCCAGGGAGCGGGCGATCGCGGTGAAAGCGGCGAGCACGCTGGGGCTGGACGTCGCCGGGGTGGATATCCTGCGCGCCGAGCGCGGCCCGCTGGTGATGGAGGTCAACGCGTCGCCGGGGCTGGAAGGGGTGGAAACCACCACCGGGCTGGACATCGCCGGCATGATGATCGAATACATTGAGCAGCGCGGCCGGCCGGGCTTCCGCCTGAAATCCGGCGGTTAACGGGGTGGGCGGAGCGCATTTCCCGCCGTGCAATATCTGAATTAGTGAATTAAGCCGCATTGATCGTGGCGTATCGGGTGAATATTCCGTAAGCTATGCGCCTTTTCGCGTATTGAATATTGTGAGGCTGGTTATTATGGATTCACTCATTGTCCCCGATTTGGCGCTGTTGCGGCGCTGGCTGGATCAGTCGGGCATTTCTTTCTTTGAGTGCGATTCCTGCCAGGCGCTGCACCTGCCGCACATGCAGAACTTCGACGGCGTGTTCGACGCCAAGATAGATCTGGTGGACAACGTCATTCTGTTCTCCGCGCTGGCCGAAGTGAAGCCGACCGCGCTGATCCCGCTGGTGGCGGACCTGAGCCAGATCAACGCCAGTTCGCTGACCATCAAGGCGTTTGTCGATATTCAGGACGACAACCTGCCGAAGCTGATCGTCTGCCAGTCGCTGAGCGTGGCGGTCGGCATCACCTACGAGCAGTTCACCCACTTCATGCAGCAGGGCGAAGAGCAGGTCTCGATGGTGATCCTTGAGGCGCGGGCGAACGATCTGCTGTTTATGGGGGACGAAGAAGAGATCCCCGCTGGCGCCGTGCGTCAACCGATGCTGCACTGATCCTCGCCCTACCTTAAGCATGCCGTCGCTCCGGCGGCATGCTGCCGTGACGCCTCTCCGCAATAAAATATTCTGCTCTTTGGCCTTTGCCGCCCGATCTTTCTCGCCTTTTGCGCCGTTAATGGCGTATCACATAGAGAAAACTGCATAAAAAATCGATAAAAGGCGTTTTTTACCCTGGGGGCTGGCGGGTTGCGATGGCAGCGGCTATGCTGCTGATTCTGCAAAGGGCTTGCGATTCCCCTTGTGACCACGCGAGCAGGGCAGTGAAAAAGGCGCATGCAATCATATGCATAGCCATTCAGTTCGCGGTTGCAACGATTGCGCTCAATCAGGAAAGGTTTTGTATCGCTGCAGATACAAGTTCAATTCTATGATTCACCCTGTTTTGGAGGAAGTTACGGATGGTCACCCAACGTAAAAAGTGGTTATCGGGTGTGGTTGCCGGCCTGTTGATGGCCGCGTCCGTCAATGCGTCAGCCGAAGAGAAAACGCTGCACGTGTATAACTGGTCCGATTATATCGCGCCGGACACTTTGGCTAATTTCCAGAAAGAAACCGGCATCAAAGTGGTGTACGACGTCTTTGACTCCAACGAAGTGTTGGAAGGCAAACTGATGGCGGGCAGCACCGGTTATGATCTGGTGGTTCCTTCATCCAACTTCCTCGAGCGCCAGTCTCAGGCCGGCATCTTCGAACCGCTCGACAAGAGCAAAATGCCCAACTACAAGAATCTCGATCCCGAGATGCTGAAGCTGGTTGCACACAATGACAAAGACAACAAATACGGCATCCCATACCTGATGGTGACCACCGGCATCGGCTATAACGTCGACAAGGTGAAGGCGGCATTGGGCAAAGACGCGCCTGTCGACAGTTGGGATCTGATCCTCAAGCCGGAAAACCTCGAGAAGTTGAAAAGCTGCGGCGTCTCCTTCCTCGATGCGCCGAGCGAGGTTTACGCCACCGTGCTGCACTACCTGGGCAAGGATCCCAACAGCACCAATGCGGCGGACTACACCGGCGCGGCCAACGATCTGCTGCTGAAACTGCGGCCGAATATTCGTTACTTCCACTCTTCTCAGTACATCAACGATCTGGCTAACGGTGATATCTGCGTGGCGATCGGCTGGTCCGGCGACGTGATGCAGGCGGCCAACCGCGCCAAAGAGGCGAAGAACGGCGTGAACGTGGCCTACGCGATCCCGAAAGAGGGGGCGCTGACCTACTTTGACATGTTCGCCATGCCGGCGGACGCCAAGAACAAAGACGCCGCGTACCAGTTCCTGAACTTCCTGATGAAACCTGACGTGATGGCGGGCATCAGCAACTATGTCTATTACGCCAATGCGGTGAAAGATTCCACGCCGCTGGTGAACGCCGAAGTGCGCGAGAACCCGAACGTCTATCCGCCGGCCGATCTGCGCGCCAAGCTGTTCACGCTCAACGTGCAGTCGCCGAAGCTGGACCGTGTCATTACCCGCGCATGGACTAAAGTTAAAAGCGGGAAGTGATGATGGGGGGGATACCCCCGATCGTCGGTAAACCGGCAGGCGGGGGCTCCCCGCCTGCATTGCCGTTTTGGGCCACGGCGCTCGCCGTGGTTTTGTGCCGCTTTACGCCGGAGAGCACCCCGATTGAACGACGCCATCCCTCGTCCTCAAGCCAAGTCGCAGAAGGTCTTCACCCCTCTGCTGGAAATCCGTAACCTCACCAAAACCTTCGACGGGCAGAATGCGGTCGAAGACGTCAGCCTCACCATCTACAAGGGCGAGATCTTTGCGCTGCTTGGCCCGTCCGGCTGCGGCAAGTCCACCTTGCTGCGCATGCTGGCCGGCTTTGAACAGCCGACGGAAGGGCAGATCGTGCTCGATGGGCAGGATATGTCGCATGTGCCGCCGTACCAGCGGCCGATCAACATGATGTTTCAGTCGTACGCGCTGTTCCCGCACATGACCGTGGAGCAAAACATCGCGTTCGGCCTGAAGCAGGACAAAATGCCGCGGGCGGAGATTGCCGAACGGGTGGCGGAAATGCTGGCGCTGGTGCACATGCAGGAGTTCGCCAAACGCAAACCGCACCAGCTTTCCGGCGGCCAGCGGCAGCGGGTGGCGCTGGCGCGCAGCCTGGCCAAGCGGCCGAAGTTGCTGCTGTTGGATGAACCGATGGGCGCGCTGGACAAGAAGCTGCGCGATCGCATGCAGCTGGAAGTGACCGACATTCTCGAGCGCGTCGGCGTGACCTGCGTGATGGTGACGCACGATCAGGAAGAAGCGATGACCATGGCGGGGCGCATCGCTATCATGAACCGCGGCAAGTTCGTGCAGATCGGCGAGCCGGAAGAGATCTACGAGCATCCGAACAGCCGCTTCAGCGCCGAATTTATCGGTTCGGTCAACGTCTTCGACTGCGTGCTGCAAGAGCGCCACGACGATGCGCTGATCCTGCAAAGCCCGGGGCTGCGCCATGCGATCAAAGTGGATCCGGACGCCTCGGTGGTGGATGGCGTGCCGATCCAGGTCGCGCTGCGGCCTGAAAAGATCCTGCTGTGCGAACAGGTGCCGGAAGACGGCTGCAACTTCGCGGTGGGGGAAGTGGCGCACATTTCCTATCTGGGCGATCTGTCCATCTACCACGTGAAGCTGCACAGCGGGCAGATCATCAGCGCCCAGCTGCAAAACGGCCATCGTTTCCGCAAGGGGATGCCCACCTGGGGCGATGAAGTGCGTCTATGTTGGGAAACCGACAGCTGTGTCGTGTTGACGGTGTAGTGGAGCTGGTGAGGAGTAACCCGTATGTCCCTGCTTTCTGAACGCACGCCGGAACCGCCGGCCAAAACGCCGGCCACCCTCAAGGCCTTGTTCCATCGCCTGCTGATGGCTCACGGCCGCAAGCTGGTAATCGCATTGCCGTATTTATGGCTGACGCTGCTGTTTATGCTGCCGTTCCTGATCGTGTTCAAGATCAGCCTGGCGGAGCTGGCGTTGGCGGTGCCGCCTTACACCGAGCTGATGAGCTGGGTGGACGGTAAGCTGAACATTGCGCTCAACTTCGCCAACTATCTGCAGCTGACCGACGATCCGTTGTATATCGATGCCTACCTGCAGTCGCTGCGCGTGGCGGCGGTCTCGACGCTGTGCTGCCTGATCATCGGCTATCCGCTGGCCTGGGCGGTGGCGCACAGCAAAGCGTCGACCCGCAACATTCTGCTGTTGCTGGTGATCCTGCCTTCCTGGACTTCGTTCCTGATCCGCGTTTACGCCTGGATGGGGATCCTGAAAAACAACGGCACGCTGAATAACTTTCTGATGTGGCTAGGGGTGATCGACCAACCGCTGGTGATCCTGCACACCAACCTGGCGGTGTATATCGGCATCGTTTATTCCTATCTGCCGTTTATGGTGTTGCCGATTTACACGGCGCTGATCCGGCTGGATTACTCGCTGGTGGAGGCGTCGCTGGATCTGGGGGCGCGGCCGCTGAAAACCTTCTTCAGCGTGATCGTGCCGCTGACGCGCGGCGGCATCATCGCCGGTTCGATGCTGGTATTCATTCCGGCGGTGGGGGAGTTCGTGATCCCGGAACTGCTCGGTGGGCCGGACAGCATCATGATCGGCCGCGTGCTGTGGCAGGAGTTCTTCAATAACCGCGACTGGCCGGTGGCCTCGGCGGTCGCCACCATCATGCTGCTGTTGCTGATCGTGCCAATTTTGTGGTTCCACAAACACCAGAACAAGGAAATAGGGGGGCAGGAATGAACAACTTGCCGGTAGTGCGTTCACCGTGGCGCATCGCCATCCTGACGATCGGTTTTACCTTCCTGTATGCGCCGATGCTGATGCTGGTGATCTACTCCTTCAACAGCTCCAAGCTGGTGACGGTGTGGGCCGGCTGGTCCACGCGCTGGTATACCGAACTGTTCCACGATTCGGCGATGATCAGCGCGGTGGGGCTCAGCCTGACCATCGCTGCCGCCTCTGCCACCGCCGCGGTGGTACTGGGGGCCATCGCCGCCGTGGTGATGGTGCGATTCGGCCGCTTTCGCGGTTCGACCGGCTTCGCGTTTATGCTGACCGCGCCGCTGGTGATGCCGGACGTGATCACCGGCCTGTCGCTGCTGCTGTTGTTCGTGGCGATGGGGCATGCCTTCGGCTGGCCGTCGGAGCGCGGCATGTTTACCATCTGGCTGGCGCATGTCACCTTCTGTACCGCTTATGTGGCGGTGGTCATCAGCTCACGTCTGCGCGAGGTGGATCGCTCGATTGAAGAGGCGGCAATGGATCTGGGGGCGCCGCCGCTGAAGGTGTTCTTCGTCATCACCTTGCCGATGATTGCGCCGGCGCTGATCTCCGGCTGGATGCTGGCGTTTACCCTGTCGCTGGACGATCTGGTGATCGCCAGTTTCGTCTCCGGCCCGGGCGCCACCACGTTGCCGATGCTGGTGTTCTCCAGCGTGCGCATGGGGGTGAATCCGGAAATCAATGCGCTGGCCAGTCTGATCCTGCTGGTGGTGGGCATCCTCGGCCTGATCGCCTGGTGGTTTATGGCGCGCTCGGAAAAACAACGATCGCGTGAATTGCAGCGGGCGGCCCGTAGCTGAATCGTAACAAACCTGCTATTTTTGCAATCAATAAGTATTGCAACTAACTACCTGACTTTACATGCGCCACCTGTATAGGTGGCGCGTCGTAGCGGAACACGGATATGTCAGACATGCTGAAAAGCGGGCAGGGAATGGGATCGACTTCGGATGCGCCGGTGCCGGTGATGGTGGCGGGCACCGCCATGGTGGCGATCAAGTGTATCAGCGTGGTGCTGCTGCTGGGCGAGTTGGGCGTCGACGGCGCGCAGGAATTCGTCAACACCAGCGCGCAGGCGTGGGATTCCACCTTTATCTTTCTGGCCGGCCTGATGCTGCTGTGCCTGCAAATCAGCTGCGGCTTTGCGGTGATGCGCGGCCGCAATTGGGGGCGCTGGGGCTATGTGGCCTGCCAGTGCATCGTGGTGCTTTATCTGCTGTTGGCCACCATCGGCAGCGTCTTCCCCGAGGTGTTCACCGTGGAGGGGGAAACCAGCGGCCAAATCCTGCACGTTCTGATCCTGCAAAAGATCCCCGACGCGGTGATCCTGGCGTTGCTGTTCGTTCCTGCCGCCAGCCGCCGCTTCTTCACCGCGCGCAAGTGAGATTTTAGGCGCGCGGAGTGGTAAACTCTGCGCCCTTAATTCGTCATCCTGAACTTCACGGTAATCTTCATGCATTGCGCTTTGTATACGGCGGGCACCTGCCGTTCCTGTCAGTGGCTGGAAAAGCCCTATCCGCAGCAACTGGCCGACAAACAGCATCACCTGCACTCGCTGCTGGCCGGGCGCGACGTCGCGCAGTGGCTGCAGCCGGCGGCGGGGGAACTGAGCGCATTTCGCAATAAAGCCAAGATGGTGGTCAGCGGCAGCGTGGAGCGCCCGCTGCTCGGCATGCTGCACCGCGACGGCACGCCGGTCGACCTGAGCGATTGCCCGCTGTATCCCGCCGGCTTTGCGCCGATGTTTGCGGTGCTGAAAAGCTTCATCGCCCGCGCCGGCCTGACGCCGTATAACGTGGCGCGCAAACGCGGCGAGCTGAAATACCTGCTGCTGACCGAAAGCACGCTCGACGGCGGCGTGATGCTGCGCTTCGTGCTGCGCTCGGAAACCAAGCTGGCGCAGCTGCGCGCCGCGCTGCCGTGGCTGCAGCAGCAGCTGCCGCAGCTCAAGGTGATCTCCGCCAATATTCAGCCGGTGCATATGGCGATCATGGAAGGGGAGCGCGAGATCGCGCTGACCGAACAGCAGGCGCTGGAGGAACAGTTCAATCAGGTACCGCTGTTCATCCGCCCGCAAAGCTTCTTCCAGACCAACCCGCAGGTGGCCGCCGAACTGTATGCCACCGCCCGCGACTGGGTGCGCGCGCTGGGTATCAACAGCATGTGGGATCTGTTCTGCGGCGTCGGCGGTTTCGGCCTGCACTGCGCGCAGCCGCAAACGCGGTTGACCGGCATCGAAATCAGCGCGGAAGCGATCGCCTGCGCGCGCCAGTCGGCGCAGCGGTTAGGGTTGTTGCACGTAGATTTTCAGGCGCTCGACTCCACCCGCTTCGCTACCGCCGAAGGCCAGGTGCCACAGCTGGTGCTGGTTAACCCGCCGCGGCGCGGCATTGGCCAGGCGCTGTGCGACTACCTGAGCCGGATGGCGCCGGACTATATTCTCTATTCCAGCTGCAACGCCGAGAGCATGGCGAAAGATATCGAGGCGTTGCCGGGGTACCGCATCGAACGGGTGCAGCTGTTCGACATGTTCCCGCATACCGCGCACTACGAAGTGTTGACGCTGCTGGTGCGGCGTTTATAAAACATAAGGCCCGGTTATCCGGGCCTTATTGCTTACTGCGGGAACCATTTGTCGTTGATGGCTTTGTAGGTGCCATCGGCCTTGATGGCGTCCAGCGCGGCGTTCAGCTTGGCCAGCAGCGCCTGGTTGTCCGGGCGCACCGCGATGCCGAGACCGGTGCCGAAGTATTGCGCATCGGTGATGTGCTCGCCGACTGGCGCCAGCTGCGGGTTGGTTTTCAGCCACTCGTTCACCACGGCGGTGTCGCCGAACACGCCGTCGATACGGCCGTTTTTCAGCTCCAGAATGGCGTTCTGGTAGCTGTCGTAAGAAACGGTGTTAATCTCCGGGTGCTTGTCCTGCATGTATTTCTGGTGGGTGGTGCCGTTTTCCATGCCGAGCTTTTTGCCTTTCAGATCCGCCAGCGAGCTGAACTTGCCTTTTTGCGCAATCACGATCGCCGAGTTGGCGTAGTAAGGCTGGGTGAAAGCGACCTGTTTGCTGCGCTCCGGCGTGATATCCATCCCGGAAATCACCGCATCGTATTTCTTGAATTTCAGCGCGGCGATCAGGCTGTCGAACGCCTGGTTGGTGAAGGTGCACTGCGCCTGCATTTGCTTGCACAGCGCGTTGGCCAGATCGATATCGAAACCGACGATCTGGTTGTTGGCGTCCAGCGATTCGAACGGCGGGTAGGTGGCGGAGGCGGCGAAGCGGATAGTCTCGGCCGCGGTGGCGTTAAAGGTCATCCCGGCCAACATCGTCGCGGCAAGCAGCAGTTTTTTCATGCGTAGAGCTCCTGTCTGGATCCTGAAAGTGATTATTCGCTATCGTTTGTTTTTACTGGTAATCGCCAGAGGTTTTTGCGCGAATGCCTGTTGTTAACCCTGCCATTGAGTGAATTAAAATGCAATATAAATGATTAAGTATTTACTTGAGGGGTAAAAAAGCCCCGCGCGGTGGCGGGGCTCATGGGGTGAGGCGGCCTCAGTTGCGGCGTTCAAACGCCAGCGCGCGGCGCTCTACCAGCCGCATCAGCAGCGTCAGCAGGCCATTGACGCACAGGTACACCAGGCCGGCGGCGCCGAACACCATGACGTCGTAGGTGCGGCCATACATCAGCTGGCTGTAGCCCATCACCTCCATCAGCGTGATGGTGTAAGCCAGCGAGGTGCTTTTGAACACCAGCACCACTTCGTTGGAGTAAGACGACAGCGCGCGTTTGAAGGCGAACGGCAGCAGGATGCGCAGCGTCTGCCGGCGCGACATGCCCAGCGCTTCGCACGACTGCCATTGCCCGGCGGGAATGGCGCGCACCGCGCCGTAGAACAGCTGCGTGGTGTAGGCCGCGCTGTTCAGCGCCAGCGCTATCATCGCGCACAGCCAGGGCTGCGACAGCAGGTTCCACAGCCACGGATAGTCGCGGATCGCCGGAAACTGACCGGGGCCGTAGTAGATCAGGAAGATCTGCACCAGCAGCGGCGTGCCGGTGAACAGCGTCACGTAGATCTTGACCAGCGGCGTCAGGATTGGCGTTTTCAGCGTCAGGATCACCGTCAGCAGCAGCGACAGCACCAGCGCGACGATCAGCGCGGCGACGGTCAGCGTCAGGCTGGTATGCAGCCCTTTGAGGATCTCCGGCAAATACTCAATCATCAGACCGGCCCCCGCTCAAAGCGCGTGGCGCGCAGCTCAATGCGTTTGATGACGTATTGGCTGAACAGCGTCACCAGCAGGTAGATGGCCGCCGCGATCACATACCAAGTAAAAGGCTCCTGGGTGCGGGTGGCGATGCTCTTGGTTTGCAACATCAGATCGTTCACGCTGATCAGCGACACCAGCGCGGTGTCTTTCAGCAACACCAGCCACTGATTGCCGAGGCCGGGCAGGGCGTGGCGCCACATCTGCGGCATGATCAGGCGAAAGAAGATCGCCGCCTTACTCAGTCCAAGCGCTTGACCGGATTCCCACTGCCCCTGCGGCACCGCTTTGAGCGCGCCGCGCAGCGTCTGCGAGGCGTAGGCGGAATAGAGCAAGGCCAGAGCGATCACCCCGCACAGGAACGGGCTGACTTCGAAATTGTCGATCGCCAGCTGAATCGGCAACTGGAACAGACCGAGGTTGAGGGTAAAGCCGTCGGAGAGCATCAGCAGCAGCTGCGACGAGCCGAAATAGATAAACAGCACCACCAGGATTTCCGGCAGGCCGCGCAACACGGTCACCCAGGCGGTGCCGAGCCAGCTGACCGCTTTCCAGCGGGACGATTCCCATACGGCGAACAGCATCGCCAGAATCAGTCCGAGGATCAGGGCGCAAACGGCAAGGCCGACGGTCATGCCGGCGGCGCTTGCTAAAGGTTGTAATTCATTCATTTGGGCGTATTACTGCTGGAACCATTTTTTGTAGATGGTTTCATAGGTCCCATCCTGCTTGATCTTGTCCAGAGCGGCGTTGAACTTGCCCTGCAGATCGGTATTCTTCTGGCGCACCGCGATGCCGAGGCCGGTGCCGAAGTAGTCTTTGTCGGTCACTTTGGCACCCACTGCCGCCAGCGCGTCATTCTGCTTCAGCCACTCGTTGACCACCGCGGTATCGCCGAACACCGCATCAACGCGGCCGTTCTTCAGATCCAAAATGGCGTTCTGGTAGCTGTCGTAAGGCACGGTGGTGATTTCCGGGTGCTTGTCGGTCAGGTATTTTTGGTGGGTGGTGCCGTTTTGCACGCCCACTTTCTTGCCTTTCAGCGCCGCCACGTCGGCGATTTTGCCTTTCTGCGCGATGAACAGCGCCGAGTTATCGTAGTAAGGCTTGGTGAACAGCACCTGCTTCTCACGCTCCGGCGTAATGTCCATGCCGGCCATCACCGCATCGAAACGCTTGAACTTCAGGCTCGGGATCAGGCTGTCGAACGCCTGGTTGGTGAAGGTG
>NZ_JVEL01000548.1:0-390 GCF_001076875.1 Serratia sp. 506_PEND | reverse complement strand
GCACGATGCCACCGCGATGCTGGAAACGAATGCGTTGACCTGGCCTGTGGCCCCCGATGCAGCCCGGCTGAGCGATGCCCGCATGGCGCTGGGCGAGCAGGCTCTGCGTGATATGGAGCCCCGGCTCACCCGGGATTATCAGGCGCAGCTGGCGCATGTGCAGCAGCTCTCGCCGCTGTGGGCGTATCAGTATGCCGATGGGCTGCGTCATTCGTTGCATATGCTCTACCCGCAGTCGCTGGCACTGAGCGCGATGGACAGCCAGTGGCAGCAGATGATGAACACCCAGCGTGGCGTGACGCCGTCGGTCTCCGGCTGGCCGGATGCCACCGCGCGGGTGGATGCATTACTGACACAGTTGCAGAGCCTGGAACGCCTGCACAAAACGGT
>NZ_JVEL01000547.1:6324-14251 GCF_001076875.1 Serratia sp. 506_PEND | reverse complement strand
ATAGGCCGTTTGTTCGTCAATATCCAGCCGAATTAATAATAAGGGCTGATAAGACGCCATCCATTGGTACAGGTTTTGTTCGCGCTTTCTCAACCCGCGGATCCAGCGATTGCCGCCGGCGGTTTTCGCCAACTGCGGGCCATCGAAACGAAACCCCGCCACTTCGGCCTGCGGATAACGATCGGTGATCAGTAATGCGCCGCTGCGGCTTTTCTTCAGCATGCGACGGAATTTATAAACGCGCCAATAGGAGAGTAAAAATATCACCAGCGCCGTGGCATTATCCGGCGGTGTGGAAGGGCGCTCATGCACGCGTTCCGATTTCTTCAGCAAATAACGCCCGAAGGGCGCGCCAATAATCGGCAGCGAACTGATCCATTCGCCGATGCGCCCGGAAGACTGGCCGAGATACAGCAGTTCGGCAGGTTCTTGCGCCGATAACGCGTTGACCAGGCTGGCGGCTAACGTGGATTTTCCCGAGCCGTCACAGCCGGTTATCGCTATTACGCGCACGGGCGAGCGATCAGATGAAGGTCTTATCTGCTGACTCACAATAATTGATCCAATGCGAAAAAAACTATTGTATTCCAATACGCCTTGGGTTCAAGATATTTATTGTGATTTGCTGCGATAAAATAATGAGATCGGCATTCTTCTTCGTTATTTGAATTGATATTCATGGCGTTTGTTCTTGTTATTTTGTGCTAATTGTTCGTGCGTGGGCCGGTTTCGCTTTTTATGTTAATTTTCGGCATGGCTCACGGCGAAAAAAGAGCAGAGGTTTTCAATTTTCGCTTAATGTTTTGTGCTTTTTGGCGCTGCGTATGGCAAATTTTTTTCACGCAGCCGCCGCGGCAATGATAAGCGAACGTTCGCTTCAAATATGGCACGCCGTTTCTGGTGTATTGAAAGAGAGTCTTATTATGAGTGCAAAATTTCCGCCGCTGATTGCGGTTATCGGCAGCGACGGATCGGGTAAGTCCACCGTTTGTGAACATCTGATCGAGTATGTGAAACATTATGGCCCGGCGGTGCAGGTGCATCTGGGCAAACAGGCGGGCAACGTCGGGCGCGCGGCGGCGAAATTGCCGCTGCTCGGGCACTCGGTGGGCAAGGCTATCGAGAGCAATACCAAAAAAGTCAAAACGAAAAAATCCCGGATTGGCCTGTTGCCGTCGGCGGTGATCATCGCTTTCGTGGGGCGGCGGCTGCTGCGTTTTCGCCGCATGCTGGCGTATCGCCGGCAAGGGTTCATCGTGTTGACCGACCGTTTTCCGCAGGCGCAGATCCCTGGTGCTTATGACGGCACGGTTTTTCCCGTCGACGTTGAAGGCAGCCGTTTCGTCCGTTGGCTGGCGGCGCGTGAACGGGCGGCGTTTCAATGGATGGCGGGGCAAAAACCGGATCTGGTGCTCAAGCTGAATGTCAGTCTGGACGTGGCCTGCGCGCGCAAACCCGATCACCGCAAAGCGGCGCTGGAGAAGAAGATCGCCGTCACGCCGCTATTGACGTTCGAAGGCGCCGACATCGTGGATCTCAATGCCGATCGGCCGATCGAGGAGGTGCTTTCGGCGGCGGAAAAAGCCATCGCGGAATTTATGGCGGCGCAGGGGTATCGCTATTCGGCTGATGGGGTATCAACGGCTGCGCACTGAGGCGCGCATCGGTTCGGCTGGGCGGCGAGGCCATTTTCGGCACCGCCGCCGCGGCCGAGAGGGAAAGGCTTTATTTTTTCAGCGCCGCAAAGGCGCGCACGATGGCGTCGATTTCTTCATCGCTGTGCGCGGCATTGACGCTGCAGCGCAGCAGGGTCACGCCCGCCGGCGCGGCCGGTGGCAGCACCAGGTTCACATAGATGCCGTGGGCGATCAGCTCGCGCCAGAAACGCAACCCTTCTTCCTTTGAACCGATCATGACCGGCACCACCGGGCTGATGCGCGGCCCCAGGGTATAGCCCAGCTCGGCGAGGCCGTGGTACAGACGGTGCGCATTGCTCCACAGTTTTTCCCGCAGCTCGGGATGGCGGGCGATTTTTTGCAGCGCCGTGCGCACCGAAGCGATGCTGGACGGCGACGGCGAAGCGGTAAAAATATACGGCCGGCTGCTGTAGCGCAGCACGTCCATCCCCTTGCCGCCGACGGCGAAACCGCCGATCGAAGCTAGGCTTTTGCTGAAGGTGCCCAGGATGATATCCACATCTTGCTCGACGCCCAGCGCTTCGGCCAGGCCGCGGCCGCGCTCGCCCATTACGCCGAAGGAGTGCGCTTCGTCGACCAGCAGATACCCGCCCAATCGCCGCTTGATGTCGACGATTTCCACCAGCGGGGCGACGTCGCCCAGCATGCTGTAGATGCCTTCCACGATAATGATCGCCTCGCGGGCGCGTTCGCCCAGGCGCACCATGCGGCGCTCCAGATCGGCGGCGTCATTGTGGCGGAAGCGAATAATTTCCGCGCCGCCGAGGGCGCAGGCGTCGTAAATGCTCGCGTGGCTGTCCGCGTCGATCAGCACCACGGCGCCCGGCCCCGCCAGCGTGCTGATAACGCCCAGGTTGGCGGTATAGCCGGTGGAGAACACAATGGCGCTTGGGCGATCGAAGAATTCCGCCAGCTCCCGTTCCAGCGTCAGGTGCGATCCGTAACTGCCGTTCGCCATGCGCGAGCCGGTGGTGCCGGTGCCGAGCGCGGCCAGAGCCGCCTGGCCGGCGGCGATCGCCTGCGCATCGAACGTCAGGCCAAGGTAATTATTGGTGCCGGCGAGGACAATCTTTTGAGCGCCGATGCGCCCCTGGGTGGCGGAATACACTTCGTCGATACAGGTGCCGAACGGATTCAGACCGGACGTTTGAAATTGTTCACGGTCATTGGCGAGTCGCGCAAACTTATCATACAGTCCCATGGTTTTTCTCCAGATAAGGGCGCAGCGCGTCAAGCAGTTGCTCAGGCGTTCTGACATCAAGCAATATATTGATAGGAATGGAGATATCTAATTCATCTTCCAGCATCATCAGCAGATCCAAGACTCTGATGGATTCCAGGCCAAGATCATTGACGAGATCGCTATCAGGTTTGATTTCCACTCCGCCTTCGACGATACCTTGCAAACACGTCAGGATATAATCCATTACAGCATCGCGATTTAGCATAAGAACGTTGACACACCTCTACTTGGAATAATTAAAACAGCCCTTCACGCAGCGCGCGTTCCAAACTCACCTGTGGAAACCAATTAATCTGTTGCGACAGCGCCTGATTATTGGCGGACCAGTCGCGATGCGTTAATTCGCGTATTTTGCTGCGCGTCAGCATCGGCTCTTGTTTTACCAGGCGGTTCCACAACACGCTGATATCCGCCAGGGCTTTCAGCAGCGGCAGCGGAATGCCCACCAGACGCACCGGCCCGTGACGCACGGCGGCGCCGATGTCCCGCAGGCGCAGCCAGTTATAGCCTTCGGCCACGCCGTCGCACAGTTCGTAAATATTCGGCTGCGCGGGTTCGGTCTGCACCCATTGACTGACCGCCTTTGCCAAATCGCTCACGTGCAGAAAAGAGAGCCTGGCGTCAGGCGCGCCCAGCCGGGGCAGCACGCCGCGCAGCAGGCCGTTGAACAGCGGTTTCAGCTCTTTATCGCCGGGCCCGTAAACCGCCGTCGGGCGGAAAATCCCCAGCGCGATATCGCCCGTGGCGGCGATGAGTTGCTGCTCGGCGGCCTGTTTTGAATGGGCGTACCAGGACAGCGCCGGATGGCGGGCCGCCAGCGACGACATGAACAAGAAGCGATTGCAGCGGCCGTTCTGTTTGGCCGCCTGCATCAAATTCAGGCTGCCGGTGACGTTGCAGCGGGTGAACACCGCTTCCGCATGCCCGCGCACCTGGCCCGCACAATGCACGACGCACTCCGCGCCGCGCACCAGTTCGGTGAGCGAGGGCCGATCTTCCAGCGCGCCGGGGATCCACTGCAGGTTGTCTACGGCGGCTTTTCCGGCTTGCCGCGTCAGGGCGCGCACGCTAAACCCTTGCGCCAGCAGTTCCTGGACGATATGCCGGCCGATAAAGCCGGTCGCGCCCGTCACTGCCACGGTGCCGCTCATTGCGCGAAACCGGCCAGTTGCGGCATTTGCGGGTAGAGCGAAGCGCTCAGCCAGCGTTTCTTGGCCTCCGCGCGCGCGGGTTTGCCCGACGACGTGCGGGGAATGCTGTGCGGTGGCAGCAGCTCGATGTCCACCGCGATGCCGAACTCGCTTTGAATGCGCGCGCTCAGCGAATGCACGATTTGTTCACGGCGCTCTTCCGAACTGACTCGGCACTGGATCTGCAAAATGATCCTGGCCGCTTCGTCGTGTTCTTCGGTCACGAAGGCAATCGCATCGCCGGAACGGATTTCCGGTTCGGATTCCGCGACGTACTCAATATCCTGCGGCCAGATATTGCGGCCGCGAATGATGATCAAATCCTTCTTGCGGCCGGTGACGTACAGATAGCCGTCCAGCAGATAGCCGAGATCGCCGGTGTCCATCCAGCCGGTCACCTGGATCTGCTGCTGGGATTCATCGTCGCAGAAATAGCCGTTCATCAGGCTGGGGCCGGATATCGTGATATGGCCGACCTGGCGCTCCGGCAGCGGTTGCCCGGTTTCGCTGCGGATCTCGATGCGATGGCCGGGCAGCGCACGGCCGCAGTTGACGAAGGTCGAGACGGCGCGGGTCTTCTTGCCCGGCGCGACCGCTTTACCCTCGTACTCCAAAATATCGCGGTCGACCGCGTTGGTTTGCGGGCCGGAGCTGGGGTCGGAAAAACTCACCGCCAGGGTGTTCTCGGCCAAGCCGTAGCACGGCATGAAGGCTTTGCTGTCGAAGTTGATGCTGCTGAAGTGTTCGCCAAACTGGGCGAGCAGCTCGGCCGGGATCGGCTCGGCGCCCACGCCCGCAACCCGCCAGCTGGAAAGATCCAGATCGGCCAGCTCTTTGGCGTTGCTGCGGCGCAGACACAGATCGTAGCCGAACGGCGGGGCGACGGACACCGTGCCGCGATTCTTGGCGATCAGTTTCAGCCACTGCATCGGGCGCATAGCGAAATCTTGCGTGCGCAGGTAGTCGACGGACAGCTGGGTCGCCACCGGCGTAAGCAGGAAACCGACCAGGCCCATATCGTGATAGAAGGGCAGCCACGAAACGCAGCGGTCGCCGGCGCGCAACTTGATCCCGTCGCGACTGATCGCGTTCAGGTTCGCCATGGCCGCCCGCTGGGTAATGATCACGCCGCGCGGAAAACGGGTGCTGCCCGAGGTGTATTGGAGATAGGCGATATCGTCGGGCGAAGGCGCCGGCAACGCGATCTCCGGCTCTGGCAAGGCGTTAAAGTCCGCGTCGCTGAGGATGTGCATCGCCGACGAGTTTTCCGTGGCCGACGCGATGAGCGGTGTCCACTCTTCGCTGCTGACGATCGCCGCGGGGTTGCAGCTGGCGATCAGCCCTTTCAGTTTGGCGGTGTAGGAGTCGCGCTGGCCAACGCCCATCGGGATCGCCAACGGCACCGCCACCAGGCCGGCATATTGGCAAGCGAAAAAGGCTTCGACGAAGCCCGGGCTGGTTTCGGCGATAAGCGCCACGCGATCGCCTTTCTTGAGCTTCAGGGACAATAAACGCCGCGCGCCCGCGATCGCTTTTTGCTGCAGCGTGCGATAGTCGAGAACGGTCACGAGTTGATTGCGACGGTCGTAAAAATTCATTCCCGTATTACCGAGTGCCGCGTAATCCAACGCGTCCACTAACGTGGGGAAGTCCGCATAGCGCATGGGAAGAGAATGAACGGAACTTGTTTCAGACATAGACAAACTTAGCCATAGATTAAAAATCACCAAAAGAGAAATCACTCTTGGCGAGGTAATTGATGTTTTACTATGAATAGGTTTTGAATAAGTTTGTTATTCAACCATCTTCATTCCGCGAACAGCGTATATTGCCGTGCTCGAGCGGCATGCCGGTTATTAACCGGGCAGAACGTAAGTAGCCCGAGTCATCAGCCTTGAGCGGCACCCTGGCGAGATATGAGAGACTATTGTAATATCCGGACTTCGCCGTTCTTTAGTCTGCATCTGTCGGGCAGGAAATAACTGTCGGCTCATAGGTTATGACCTCATGCATGGCTATCTTGGAACTTAAACACTTCCTAAACAGTATGCCGCAAGAAATTCAAAAGTGAACGATTCATTTAAGGCTAATCTTAAAAATAGCATTAAGTGGTAAAAATGGCGGCGCACCTCCTGATTAAAGTCGGTACACTAAAAGCGGCGAGTTTCTTTTACCATAACAGCACGAAATAATAAAAGAGCACTATTAGCGTAGCCTGGCTGCGCCGCTTTCTGTTTCCTTTTTTTATCAATTATGGACATCACAGGGTGAATGTCAGGCAACACGTTGCTGATTCGCCGAGGGGGAATATTCGGTTTTTCTTATCAGTGAGCCGGAGGTAATACACAATTCAATAAAAGGCAACAGCATAAAAAATGCTAAAGGCGTTGTCGCGTGCTTATTTAATTATTTTATTAAAACGTAAGGCTATTTATGATCCGTATTGAGAAAGTTCTGGATAAACGCGAACTTAAAGAATTTATTGCTTTCCCCTCGCAACTGTTTCGCGATGATCCGAACTGGATTGAGCCGCTGCATGTAGAGCGCGAAGAGCACCTGTCAAAGAAAAATCCCGGAACCGACCATATTGAATGGCAGGCATGGGTGGCCAAAAAACAGGGCAAAGTGGTTGGGCGTATCACTGCGCAAATCGATTCTCTGCACCGGGAGCTGCATGGCGAGGATACCGGCCACTTCGGCATGATTGACGCCGTTGACGATCCCGCCGTGTTCAGCACCTTATTCACGGTAGCGGAGGAGTGGCTGAGGTCGAAAGGCGCGCGTAAAATCACCGGGCCATTCAGCCTTAATATCAATCAGGAAAGCGGCCTGTTGGTCGAAGGGTTCGATACCCCGCCTTCCGCCCTGATGACGCACGCGAAACCCTACTACGCGGCCCAGATAGCGCAGCAGGGCTACAGCGAGGGGATTGATTTGCTGGCCTATTGGATGAAAAGAACCGACCTGCATTTTTCGCCGTCATTAACCCGGATGATGGATCAGGTGCGTAAAAAGGTGACCGTCCGCCGTCTCAATCGCAAGCGCTTTCGCGAGGAGATGCAGGTGCTGCGCGAGGTGTTCAACTCCGGATGGCAACATAACTGGGGGTTTGTCCCGTTCACCGAACATGAGTTCGCCACCATGGGGGATCAGCTGAAGTTCCTGGTGCCCGACGATATGATCCATATCGCCGAGGTGGATGGCGCGCCCTGCGCCTTTATCGTCGGCCTGCCGAACATTAACGAAGCGATTGCCGATCTGCAGGGGCGCTTATTGCCGTTCGGCTGGGCGAAGCTATTGTGGCGCCTGAAAGTCAGCGGCGTGCGCACCGCGCGCGTGCCGTTGATGGGCGTACGCCAGGAATATCAATTCAGCCGCATCGGGCCCATTATTGCGCTGCTGCTGATTGAGGCGCTGCGCGAGCCTTTCGCGAAGCGCAATATCGACGCGCTGGAAATGTCGTGGATCCTGGAAACCAATACCGGCATGCGGACGATTTTAGAACGCATCGGCGCGGTGCCGTACAAGCGCTACCGCTTGTACGAGAAAACGCTTTAAGCGGCTGATATCGCGTCCTCTTTTTACGCTCCCAGAATAATAACCGCGCCAGGGCATTTTCGGGCGGTGCCGTTTCAGGAGCAGGGTGACGGCGAGTGAGCGAATGCATCGTCTCCGGAAAGAGAACGGTTAAGGTTTTTAATTAATAAACTCAAGATAAATTCACGCTGCGTGATTTATTTGCGAGTGACTGTCGCAGTTTTGACGAGAGCTGATTGTATGCCTGTGGAAAAGAAAAA
>NZ_JVEL01000547.1:0-6224 GCF_001076875.1 Serratia sp. 506_PEND | reverse complement strand
CAGCATTAGGAATTCCTGGGCCGGGTTTATTGATGCCGTGCTTACCGAAGATGCGTTCCGCCAATTATTGGTTATTAATGCTATCTTACTGGTTGTTACATTTGGTTTAGATATTACAAATATAGAAAGGCTGTTATTAATCACCTGCAGTTTTCTGCTATTGGTGGTTGAGCTGCTTAATACGGCGATTGAAACCGTGGTCGATCGCATTTCGCTGGAATTGCATCCGTTATCCAAACGCGCCAAAGATTTGGGCGGCGCAGCGCAGCTGGTAGCCGTGGTGATGACTATCATTATTTGGGGAATGGTGCTGCTGGGGCGATAGGGGCCTTGGTGGTTCAACCACCAAAGCCGGTGAGCGTGGCGATATAAGCGGTTATCATCGTTGGTTTGCGTTTTATGCCATTTCAGCAAGGAGAGTTGGCCGTTATGCCCGTAAATTTTGATCTCAACGATCTCTATGCGTTTCGCGCGCTGGTGGAGTACGGCAATTTTCGGCTGGCCGCAGAGTCTATCTGCCTGTCGCAGTCGGCATTGAGCCGCAGGATTGAGAAACTGGAAAACGCGCTGGGCATCAAACTGTTCGATCGCACCACCCGGCGCGTGACCTTGACGCTGTACGGGCAGGCCTTTGCCGAACGTTCGGAGCAGTTGCTGATGAACGTCGAAGCGGTGATGGCCGATATCGATAAGGTCAGTCAAGAACGGGTGGGGCTGGTTACCGTCGCCACGGTGCCCTCGGCGGCCTACTATTTCATGCCCGACGTGATACGCCGTTTCCGGCTGCGCTATCCGCGCGTGCGCGTCAAGCTGATCGACGGCAGCGCAGGCAATGTGATTGAGGCGGTCACCAGCGGCCAGGCCGATTTCGGCATCTGCTTTGCCGGGCGGCTGCAGCCTAATCTTGAATTTGTGCCGCTGGTGGGGGACGTCTACGTGGCCGCCTGCCGACGTGACCATCCGCTCGCCGGTAAAAAGAGCCTCACCTGGCGGGAATTTTATCAGCAGGATTACGTCTCGCTGGATAAAACCTCCGGCAATCGCAATCTGCTCGATCAGCGCCTGGAACACCTCGTGCCGGAACGCTCCAGCGTGTGTGAAACTCGCCATGTGACAACCATGCTGGGCATGGTTGAGGCGGGCATCGGCATTGCCGCCGTGCCCGCCATGTCGATGCCCGCTTCAGAACATTCGGTGTTGACGTCGGTGTCGCTGGTTGATCCGGTGGTGAAACGCACCGTCGGTCTGATCCGGCGCCGCGGCCGCATGCAGTCTTTCGTCGCCGCCGAGCTGGAAAAGCTGATTACTGAACAGTATCACTCTGCCTGACCGGCTGCTGCGCCGGCACGGTTCGCATGCCGGTCGCGCGAATGGTCGGCTGCGCCTGAGAGGAGGCGAGGAAGTTCAGCAGCGCTTTGCCTTCGCGGCGGTGCTCCGCCTTGGCGGTCACCGCGCCGGCGAAGCGGGTGATGTACTGCACGTTTTCCGGCAGCTCGCCGATAAAGGTGACGCCCGCCACGGGCAGCAATTCGCTGACCTGCTGGAAGCCCAGCGCGTATTTCCCCTGCGCCACTTCAGAGGCCACCGGAATGCGCTCAACCTTATGCGCTTTCCCTTTCACCTGTTCCTCGATGCCGAGCTTTTTGAACAGTTGGCCGCTGACATAGCGGCCGCTGGCGCTGTCGGAATAGGCGAAAGAGTCAGCTTGCAGCAAGACATTGCGCAGCTCGGCATCCGTTTTTATCGCCGGTTTGGGCGCGCCCTGTTTCACCACCATGCCGATCGGCGAGTCGGCCAGCTCTACGCGCGAACCCGGCTGGATCCAGCCGCCTTTGTCCAGTTGGGCCAGCGCGTCGCCCACCATGATTACCACATCGGCTTGCTCTCCACGCGCCAGCCGCGCGGGGATCGCCTGCGGCGTTTTGCCCATCGAGGGGCCGGACACCAGAATGATTTTATCGCCGCTTTGAGCTTCATATTCCGGAGCCAGTTTTTCCAGCGCGGCTTTGAAGCCGCCTGAGATCATCACGGTCACGTCTTTGGCCAGCGCCGCCGTACTGCAGGAGGCGCACACCAGCGCGGCGAGGATCGAACGAGTGAGTTTCTGCATGACATGATTCCCTGTTGCGATTGCGGGTTAGCGTGCGGTTTGCAGCGGCATGGCGATGCGGCGATACAGATACAGCGTCGCCAGCAGGGCGCACAGCGCGGCGAAGCTCATCCAATAGCCCGGTGAAGCCTTATCGCCGGTGTATTCGATCAGGGCGGTGGAGATCACCGGCGTAAAGCCGCCGAACACCGCCGTCGCCAGGCTGTAGGCCAGCGAGAACCCGGCCACCCGCACTTCCGTTGGCATGATCTCCGTCAGGGCCGGGATCATGGCGCCGTTATAGAGGCCGTAAATGAAGGACAGCCACAGCAGCACGGCCAGCATCATGCCGAAGCTGGGGGCGGCGGCGAGCAGGCTCAGCGCCGGGTAAGCGGTGGCCAACGTCAGCAGCGTCATGGCGACCAGCACCGGTTTGCGGCCGAAACGGTCCGACAGCGCGCCGCCGATGGGCAGCCAGATGAAGTTGGAGATCGCCACCAGCAGGGTGACCAGCAAGCTGTCGGAAGCGCTGAGCAGCAGCACCTTTTTGCCGAAGGTCGGCGCATAGACGGTGATCAGGTAAAACGCGGTGGTGGTCATGGCGACCATCAACATGCCGGCGATCACCACCGGCCAGTTTTTCAGCAGGGTTTTAAACACGTCGCGCATCGCCAGGTGGTGGCGGCGAGCGGTAAATTCCTGCGTTTCTTCCAGCTTGCGGCGCAGGAGGAAGATGAAGGGAACGATCAGGCAGCCGAACAGGAAAGGCAGGCGCCAGCCCCATTCGCGAATGGCGCTTTCTTCCAGCGCCGCATTGAGCGCGAAGCCCATGGCCGCCGCCACCATAATCGCCACCTGCTGGCTGCCGGACTGCCAACTGGTGTAGAAGCCTTTACGGCCCGGCGTGGCGATTTCGGCCAGATAGACGGATACGCCGCCCAGCTCCGCGCCCGCCGAGAAGCCTTGCAACAGGCGCCCGCACAGCACCAGCAGCGGCGCCCAAAGCCCGATGCTGTGGTAAGAGGGGATCAGCACGATCAGGAAGGTGCCTGCGGCCATGATCGACAGGGTCACGATCAGCCCTTTGCGGCGGCCGACTTTATCGATGTAAGCGCCCAGCACGATGGCGCCGATCGGGCGCATCAAAAAGCCCGCGCCGAACACCGCAAAGGTCATCATCAGTGAGGCGAACTCGCTGCTGGCCGGAAAAAAGGTGTGTGCGATGTAGGTGGCGTAAAAGCCGAACAGGAAAAAATCGAACTGCTCTAAAAAGTTGCCGGAGGTGACGCGCAATATCGCGCCGGCTCTGGCCCGGGGAGTCATGGGTGAGGTAGAGGAATGCATCTTTATCTCCAGTTTGTTATTGGCGCCTGACGCCGCGCCTGTTGCTGAAGACTCGCTCAGGAAAATAAAGTAAATAAGCGCAATAAACGCATGGCGCGATGCGTTTGGCGCATCAATCGGCGTTAACAATGTTGCCTAACCCGATGTAACGTGGCGTTAACAAGTTTGCCGCTCACCGCCCGCTGCGTAGAACGTCGAAAACGTTATGCGCTTTTTGTGACAGGGTTCATAAAGGGGCGGCGGGGAAACGTTCCGTGCCTCTGAACGATTGTTCGACACCGCGCCTAAAAAGCTGAATGCCTCGCACTGCGTTTGCAAAATGCGTGGATGTACGTTCAGCCTTGCAGTATCCACGTATGCCTTTGCATGTTATCCCTGCGCCTCTCTGCTATAGCTTTACATCTATATAGTTGCTGATCTATATTTTAGGGCGGTCCCGTGTGGGAAATTAAAACAACGGATGCATTTGATCATTGGTTCAGATCACTTAGCGATGCCGATCGGGCCGGCGTACTTGCCGCATTGATGGTCCTGCGGGAAAAGGGGCCGGGGCTGCCCAGACCCTATGCCGATACGGTTAAAGGCTCACGTTACAGCAATATGAAAGAGTTGCGCATTCAGTGCCGAGGCGAACCGTTGCGGGCATTCTTCGCTTTCGATCCGTACCGTATTGGCATTGTGCTTTGCGCGGGCAATAAAGCCGGTAATGAAAGCGTTTTTACGATGGGATGATCCAGGTTGCCGATCGGGAATTCACGAACTGGCTGAACACATTAAACGAGAAGGAGTGACGCGATGGGCAGAACGTTGGAACAGCTTATTGCGGATGAAAAGCCCGAGGTCGTGGCCAAAGCGCAGGCGCTGGCGGCGGACATCATGCTGAACATTCACCTTGCCGAGCTGCGTGAAAAAGTACAGAAAACGCAGGTTGAAATGGCGCAGGCGCTGGGGATTAGGCAGCCGACCGTTGCCGTGATGGAAAAACCGGGCCGCGATCTGAAACTGTCTTCGCTTAAACGCTATGTTGAGGCGGCCGGCGGCAAACTGCGCCTGGACATTGAACTGCCGGACGGCTCTCACTACGAGTTTGTGCTGTAAGCGCTAACGGCAGAAAGGCACAAAGCTCGCTCAGATTCCCCGGAGCGGGCTTTGTGCACCAGGGCTCCTTTGACACAAGCAGGCGGCCGTAAAAGCAAAGAGGCGCAAGACGGGCAGGCTGTCTGAGCGCTTTCGTTTGGGCCGGATAGCGTTAAACAAGCCACCCGCACTCCCTTCACGATGTCTTGCTTGCCCGGAGCCGTCTCCTTGTCTTTTAGCTGAAACGATACAAATTATGTTGATAGGTAGCTCATTTTTCGTGCAAAAACTCAACGTCTTTCATTAAAACTGGGATGAAATTCGTATTTTTATCGCGCTATTTCTTCAAATACTCACCCGGTGAAGCTCATCACATTTCTTTAACCTGCTTAACAGTAGATTTTCCTTGTTTATAAAAAATCGATTCAGCTAAAGGGGAAGGGAAATGAAAAAGACATGGGTGATGGCGGTGTTTTCGGCCCTGATTTCAGGGCAGGCGGCGGCGCAGAGTTGGGTGCTGACCAGCGCTGAAGATGGCGTGGAGAAAGGAAACTGGAAGATTTCGAGCGAAGCGCTGAAGGTGAAGGATAAAACGTTCAGCATTGAGCAGAAGGTGTTGCACGGCGGTAAGCAAGAAGGCAGCAAAGTCGTGATTATCCGCAGCGAGGATGGCCTGACCATCACGCTGAGCCCCACCCGCGGCATGAACCTCCTGCGGGCAGAAGGATTTGGCGCGAAAATGGGATGGGATTCCCCGGTCAAAGAGGTGGTCAACCCCGCCTTTATCAACCTGGAAAGCCGCAATGGGCTCGGCTGGCTGGAAGGTTTCAATGAGATGATGGTGCGTTGTGGCTATGAGTGGACCGGTCATCCAGTGACCGAAGGAGGGCAAATTTACACGTTGCACGGCAAAGCGGGCAATACGCCGGCCTCGCGGGTTGAGGTTGAGGTCGCGGATACGGCGCCGTATGAAATTCGTGTTCGCGGCCTGATCAAAGAGAGCACATTCAAAAAAGCCGATCTGCAAACCCTGACCGAATTGCGCTATGTGCCCGGCAGCAACAGTTTCCGCCTGCATGATGTGTTAACCAACCGGGCGGATTATCCCCATGATTACCAGATTATTTATCACAGCAATTTCGGCGCGCCGATTCTGGAAAATGGCGCCCGCTTCCTGGCGCCGATGGCCAGCATCAGCCCGTTTAACGACTATGCCAAAGCCGGGCTGAAGACCTGGGCAACCTATGCCGGTCCAACCAAAGGGTTCGATGAAATGGTCTTTAACATTAAGCCATTATCGGATCCGAATCATCAGGCACTGGCGGCGCTGGTCAATAACGCGGGCGACAAAGGGGTGGCGATTCAGTTCGATACCCGCCAGTTGCCCGTCCTGACGCTGTGGAAGAATACCGATACGTTAAAACAGGGGTATGTAACGGGGATTGAGCCGGGCACCAGCTATGCCTACCCGGTCACTGTCGAGCGCGAACAAAAACGCGTTAAGCAGTTGCAGCCTGGCGCCAGTGCGCAGTTTGATCTGACCTATACCTTGCTGCACAGCAAAGCGCAGGTGGCGGATCTGGCGCAGAAGATTGCGGATATTCAGGGCAAGGTAAAAATTGATGAGAATGACGCGCCGATAGCCACAGAGTAACGCTGCCTCGATGCATTTAGCGTTAAAGCAAAAAGCCCGCTTAAGTTTCCTTAAGCGGGC
>NZ_JVEL01000546.1:0-836 GCF_001076875.1 Serratia sp. 506_PEND | reverse complement strand
TTTCACGGCGTTTATTGCGTAAAAAGTGTTTTATGCTGAAAGCTGAGCAAGAAGTTGCGCAAATTTTGCATTTATTCTTTTTATGGTTGTTTTTTGTTCATTTCAGCAATTATTTTTGTGATATTCACCACACTGAAAACTATTCAGGCGCCGTTCGGATGATTAAAAAGCAACCAGCCGCCACACTTCACCGGAAATAAAAACCGGTCAGCGGGTCGCATCGTTCTGTCCCTGAGAGATACGCTGACTCCATGCACGGGCCAGTTTCTGTGCAGATTTGATTTCATCGGGTTTCAGCAGGGCTTCCAGCGCATTCAGTGCATCCACCGCGTCTTTATCGTTTTCCGTTGCGGCCAGCGAGTACCAGGCATAAGCCTGAATCCGGTTGCGCGGCACCCCCAGTCCGTCCTGACTCATCATGCCGGAGCGGTACTGCGCCATCCGGTTGCCGGCCATCGCGCTGAGCCGGTATTGCGTAAAGGCCTGCGTATAGTCATGTGGTCCGCCGAGACCAAGGCGCAGCATTTCACCATAGTGGTAACGCCCTTCCACATCGCCCCGTGCTGCCAGCTGCTGCCAGGCGCTTCTGGCGTGAACCTCATCGCCCTGCTTTTCATACCACCCGGCAAGCGCACGCGCGGCCTGAAGGTCACCGCCTTTCGCGGAGAGCGTCAGCCAGTGAAGCCGCTTTTCATCACCAGTCTGATACTGGCTGTAGAGATACTGTGCCCGGGCATCCCCCTGGCTGACAGCACGTCTGAGCCAGGCCATCCCTTCGGTCTGGTTTTGTGCCACACCGTTGCCGCTCAGGTAAGCCTGTGACAGCCAGCGTTGCG
>NZ_JVEL01000545.1:0-13087 GCF_001076875.1 Serratia sp. 506_PEND | reverse complement strand
GTAAGCACGTGGTGAACTCACCTTGCGTTGCAAGGTGAGTTTGTGTTTTGGATTTTCAGAGGACTAACGGAAGGTATTGCCGGCGTACGGCAGCAGCTCATTCAACCGCCGGTTCGGCCACGACGGCAACCGCGTCAGTACATCACGCAACCAGGCATACGGCTCCAAACCGTTCAGCTTTGCCGTCTCCAGCAGACTCAGGATATTCGCCATTCGCTGACCCGCTCGCAGACTGCCTGCGAAGAGCCAGTTCTTGCGCCCAACCGCCACCGGACGTATCACGTTCTCCGCCCGGTTGTTGTCTATCGGTACCCGACCATCCTCCAGATAGACCAGTAACGCCGCCCATCGCTTCAACGTATAGTCGATGGCCTTGCGTATCCCCGAGTTTGGTGCCGTCTTCTGCTGCTTCACCTGTAACCAGCTTTCGAACGCCTTCAACCGCGGTTTGGCATAACGGTGTCGCCATCGTCGTCGTTGTTCTGCCGGGCGCTGCTTTATCCGTCGCTCCAGGTTGTACAGCTCGCGGATAGTGGCCAGGGCGATTTCTGCCACCGGACTGCCGTTCGCCTTGTGCTGGTCGAAGAACTTCCGACGCACATGCGCCCAGCAGCCGGCTTCCTTCACGCTACCTTCGTCGAACAGCGCCCGGTAACCGGCATAGCCGTCCACGACCAACGTACCCTGCCAGCTATCCAGCATCGCGCTGGCATAGGTGCCACTGCGGCCCGGCTGGCAGTCATACAGCACCACCGCCCTGTCTGCCCCGGCGGCGCTGACGTAGGCCCACAGATACCCCTTCTGGCTGTGACCTTTTTCGGGATTGAGCAACAGTAACGGTGTCTCATCCGCCTGCAGTACCGCTTGCTGCAGCAGGTCCTGCCGCAGGGCGTCGGCCAGTGGCTTCAGTGCCGCCCCCACCGCACCGAACCAACCAGCCAGCGTGCTGCAGGGAATATCGATACCGTGACGCAGGTAGATTTTCTGCTGACGGTATAGCGGCAGATGGTCACTGCATTTGGCTACGGTGACCTGGGCCAACAACCCCGGACCGGGCTGGCCTTTTTCGATAAGCTGAGGCGGTAAGGGAACGGTATGGACGGTTTCACAGCAGGGACAGCTGTAGTGCGGGCGCACCGTGCGATGCACCACCACCCGAGCCGGAATGTACTCCAGCCGTTCGCTCACCTCATCACGCAGGGGGCGCAGGGCGTGCCCGCAGTCGGGGCAGTCATGACTGCTCAGGTCAAGACGGACCGTTTCACGGGATAACTCTGGCGGCAATGGCTGGCGTTTGGGCGGTGTGCCAGGGAGCGCCTTGCCTGCCGGTAACACCGCCGCCAACTGCTGTTCCAGGTCGGCGGTGTCGGCATCGACATCCTCTTCCGCCAGGCTCCGCTGTTCGCCCTGGAAGGCTTCACTCTTGCGGCCGAAGCGCCAGCGACGGCCGGCCTTCAGCGCGTCTTCCAGGGCCTGGATGTAGTGAGCCTGAGCTTCGAGCAGGGCCAGAGCCCGGACACGTAACTCATGGGGATCTTGTGTGGTAAACAGCGCGTCGATATCCATATCAGCAGCTTGACATAACGGACGGTGATAATCACGTCATATCATGACGTTAACGTTTAACGTCTCAGGTTTCCCAGCCCGGCAGGTCAAGCCCCTCAACCTGTTGCCAGTCTACCCCCTTGGTCAGCCAGGCGAACTGCTCTGCCGTCAGCGGCCAGGCGGTATCCCCGGGGCGGGGCCAGGTGAAGTGGCCCTGATGCAACCGGCGGGTGCACAGCCAGACGCCGTGCTTGTCCCACTGCAACACTTTGATGCGTGAGCGTGCCTTGTTGCAGAAAACCACCGCGGTTCCCGGCGGTAAGGGCGAGGGCAAGTGTTCATCGGCCAGCCGGGTCAGGGTATCAATACCCCGGCGCATATCGGTCGGCTCACGGGCCAGCCAGATGGCATGAGGCATTAGCATAGGTTGAGCTCCGCCATGATGGCCGGCAACTGGCTGGGCTGGCAGGTGATGGAGCACCGTTTTAAATTCAGGGTAATGGCGGGCATATGCGGGTCTATGTTGGGGAGGGATAGCGGTGCCTCTTCAGGGGCAACAGTCACCGGAATAAAAGGGGGTTCAGCGGCCGGTGACGTTGGGATTTTGGTCCACTTGCCGACCCAGTTGCAAAAGGTTTTGACATTGAGATGGTGTTGCAGGCTGTACTGAGTGCGGGACAGGCCGCTGAATTGCCAGTCGGCGACATGTTGCTGCTGTTGTTGGAGGGTATGGCGAGATTTTGGCATGGGGGAACCTGCGTAGTGAACATGAGGTTCAAGCGTGCCGAGTCGCACAAGGATTAACAATGTGAGTTCACCGCGTGCTTACTGAGCAGCAACGATGCCGCTGAAAAGAACTTTTCCACTGAGAATAAAATCTCCGGGGGCTGTGTCAAATGCGGCTGTGAGGCGCTGATTCATTACCAGTATGATTCCGGAAAGCCGGTTCCTGATGCGCCCTTCGTGCTGACTGACAGTAACGGAAAGCAGATTAATGGCCGGACTGATGCTGATGGCCTGTGTCTGATTTACGACATGGGATGCGGAACGTTTGAGCTGTTGCTGGATGAAGGTTCAGACACCTTTGAACCGGAAAAGGCAGAGACAAATAACCCTTTACTGCAGGACACCCCTGAATATGCCCGCCTGGCGGGAGAGTATTTCACGCTGTTTCTGCTGCTGCGACAGCAGGGGCTGCTTGAATACGATGCAGCGGACAGCAGCGATAAACAGGTGACGGTGAATGATACCGGCTGGCTGGGCGGGGTATTCACCTCCGTACCGGAAAATTACCGTGACGCGTACGTGCGATTCCGGCAGCTCGACCGGCAGGTTAATCAGGGCAATATCGCGCTCAAACAGGCCATTAATACCATTCACCACCGTCTGGCCGCAGAAGTGGCTGACCAGGTGGGGGATGGTAACACGGCGCTTTTGTTGTTCTGCCAGATTGCCCTGGGTTTTGTGCCCGTGGTGGGGCAGGCCATCGATTTTTATGCCATCGGTGAATGGGCATGGGACAGCTGGAAACACCCTGATACCCTGGATGACCCGCTACATATTGCGGATGGTGTGTTGTGCGCCATCGGGTTTATTCCCGGACTGGGGGATGCCATCAAAGTCTCCGGTCGGGCCATTCTGCGCGGCCTCGAAAAATCCCATCTGCTCAATTCCGGTGATATTCAGTTTGCCATTCGCACTATCAGGGGACTCTCTGACGGCAATCTCGTGAAGGGGCTGAGTTATCTGCAGGGGCAACTGAAGCACTATGGCGCGCAGGCCCGGGCGTTGTTGTCAGAGATACATACAGCGCTGTCAAAAACGCTGACGGACGCGGCCAGTAACAGCTGGATTGTGCAGATGATCCACGCGGAGTTTCGTGCGCTGGTGGATGCGCTGGAACGACTTATTGAAAAATTTGATGCTTCAGTGGCGTACATCACGGCCAGGTTTGATGAGTTTGTTTCGAAAGTGGTTACCCGTGTATCGGATTCTGCACGCCCTAAAGGCAGCTATGAACGCAAAAATGCTGAAGGGATCTCAGCCGCAACGGTATCGGTGAGCGCAGGCCGCAACCGGGGTGAAGTCGTGGATAAAACCCGGCTTGAGCAGGACGCGCTGAAAAAGGATGAGACCTGCCTGGCCTCCAGCAAGCATTGCCAGACGGAAGGTGAGCCGGTTGATATGGCGACCGGGGCGGTTGTTGACTGGCGTACCGACTTCTCCGTGCCGGGATGCTTCCCGCTCGAATTACACCGCTTCTATCGCTCCACCGGCGAGCGTCATTCTGGCCTGCTGGGTTCACTCTGGCGCTGTCAGTGGGATATGCACCTGACCCTGAATAACGGACTGGTCACGCTGACTGACGGTGAGTTCAACCAGCATGTCTTTGCTACACCGGATGAAGGTCAGCATCAGCGGGCGGCTTCCGGGCCTGAATGGCGACTGAACCGCGAACAGGGACGACTGACATTACGTCACGTTGACGGCATCCGTTATGAGTTTGAGTATGCGCAGGGTAAACAGCTCAATCTGACGTCGATGGAAGATCGGGCGGGTAACCGTATTACTCTTCTGCGTGACCGGGGAACGTTACGCTGGGTCGTGCTGCCGGATCGCCGTCTTATTTTTGCCGAAACTGAGCATAACCGACTCACCACACTGAGACTGTGTGACAGGGATAAAAACGCGGTAAAAACGCTGGCAACGTATCGCTATGATGCGCAGGGGCATCTTCTTGAAGTGCGTGCCGGTGAGGGGCGGAGTTTTGATTATCGTTATTCACCTGAAGGCTGGATGACCCGATGGAATGATCTGTCGCAAACGTGGGTGGAGCATACATACGACAGCAAGGGGCGTGCGCTTACTGACAGAACATCAGGCGACTACTGGCGTGGCCGCTATGTCTGGGATGATGAGACCCTTACCGGCCACTACCATAATGGCTTCGGTGGTGTGGTGAGCTACACCCGGGACCACAGAAATAACATCCTCTGTCGTCGTCAGGCTGATGGTGGGGAAACCCGTTTTGAATGGCTGGACGGCGAGCTTGTGGCACAAACTGACCCACGGGACAACCGCACAGAATTCAAGAGAAATTCGTGGGGGCAGGTCGTTGCCGTCATCCATCCGGATGGTACAAGTCAGGGCTATGATTACGACGATGAAGGCGTATTGCAGACGTATACCGATCCCTGTGGTGCGGTCTGGCAGTATGAGCATGACCAGCAGGGGCTGCTGTTGGCAGTCCAGGATCCGGAGAGCCGGCGCCAGGAACAACGCTGGACAGAACGGGGACAGCTGGCCTCCCTGCTTTCGCCGGACGGTCGTGAACAGCACTGGCAGTATAACGCGCACGGGCTGACAGAGCGTATTGAATCGACGGGCATACCTCCGGTGCAATTTCACTACGATAAACAGTATCGTCTTATTGAACGCCGGATCGTTCCGGAAAACGGGAAAATGCTGTTTCGCCGCTGGGAATATAAGGGAAGCAGTGAAACGCCCTGTCTGGTGCGTTATGAAAATAGTACTGAAAGTCATCTGAAATGGGATACAGAGGGCAATCTGACTTCCGTGCGTGACGCGCTGGGGCTGGTGCACCGTTACACCTGGGGGGCGTTTGATAATCTTACCGGGATAACTATCCCGGAGGGGGCCTCCGTCCGGATTCACTATAACGCGGAAGCTGAGTTTGCAGGCGTTACCAACAGTCATGGTCAGAAGTGGGTATACCGGTTTGACGCCTGCAGTCGGTTATCAGAAGAGCGACATTATGACGGAAGACTGTACCGGTACGAATACGATGTCTGCGGACAGCTCAACGCCCGCCATGCACCGGATGGCAGCGTGCTGCGTTATGGCTACGATAAGGTCCGGCGTCTCAGTGACATCACGGCTTATCGTGCAGAGGGAGAGCAGGAAAGCATCACAGCGTTCAGCTATGATGCCGCAGGGCGGTTGCTGAAAGCAGCTGGTGCGGATGCAGTGGTGGAGTACGAGTGGAGCCCGTCGGGTAGGATAATCTGTGAGCGTGTAAACGGGCAGGAGATTCGTTCTGTTTATGATGAGAGTGCTCAGCGCATCGCCGCCAGCGGTTTGCTGAAAGAGCTGGGTCTCAGCTGGCACCAGGGGCGTCTGGCCGCGCTGTCGGTAGGGAGTTATCAGCCGCTGACGTTCAGCCATAATGGGGCTGGTCTGGAGCAACAGCGCAGCAACGGTCAGGGATTCTCGCTTCGACATGAATGGAGTGACACCGGACTGCTGGTGCGTCAGTCTCTGGCGCCGGACGGTGGTCGGGTGAATGACGTGCTGGAGCGTCAATACCGGTACGATGTACTGGATCGCCTGGTGGGCATTGACGACAGCCACTGGGGAAACCGGGAGTTCAGACTGAATGGTACCGGGCAGATAACTGGAGAGCGTGGCGGGCGGGGAGAGCGCCGGAAGCCCAGAGTGTTTGCGTATGACAGCGAACTGAATCTGAAGGAAATTCAGTCACTGGTTGCCGGTAAAGCGCCGGAGTCGTCAACGCCGGTGGTACATACGGACAACATTCATTACGACGTGGCAGGCCGGGTGACTCGCTATCGTGACACACTTTGCCATTACGATGCCTGTGGCAGACTTATTATCAAACGCCGCGAGCGTGCCGGGTTCCGGCCAGAAGAAACGTACTATACCTGGGATGCGCACGATCGGCTGATTCGGATACAGCGTCCTGATGGTGCGCGGTGGCGATACCGGTATGATGCCTTTGGGCGACGGATGAGTAAAGTCCGTGAGGGTAATGTGGAGTCGGCCAGGAGTCTGCTGCGAGTGGATTACTGCTGGGATGGCGACCAGCTGGTCGGTGAACAACAGTGGCTGGCCGATGGCAGTGCAGCCCGCGCCGTACAGTGGGTATATGAACCGGGCAGCTTCCGGCCGCTGGCACAGGTGGAAAAGCAGGGGGATACGATCCGCCTGCATTACATCGTGACGGATTTGACCGGTACGGCGAGGGAGCTGTGCAGCGAAGACGGCGAGGTTCACTGGCGCGGTGAGCAGGCGCTGTGGGGCGGGTATCAGGAGACGAAAACGCCAGTTCCCCACCCCATGTTCCCGGGGGATGCGGCTAACGATGAAGTCAGCTGTGACCTGCGTTATCCCGGTCAGCTTTATGATGCCGAAAGCGGGTTATACTACAATCGATATCGTTATTACGATCCTGAACTTGGGCAATACCTGTCGTCAGACCCAATAGGTTTAGCTGGTGGGATAAGGCCGCAGGGTTATGTGCATAATCCGCTGGAGTGGATTGATCCACTTGGTTTAATTCTTGGAAAACCGCCTAACTCTCCTGATCCAATCAAATGGGTAGCTAAAGGAGGCACTGTCGAGAATGAATCTGACGGAACATGGATTTATAAAAATGCTGCTGGTACGACGGTTCGTTATCCTGATGGGTATCCTGACTTTGGCCCTCATACAGTGCAACAGGTTGATGTTCCAGACCTTATGGGAAATCATGGTCGGAGTCCATTAGGTGATTTTGGTAAAGCTGATGCATTGGCTCCAAATGGACCTGCTGATTATTTGAATAATACATGGCATCATCATCAAAATGGAATTACGATGCAAGAAGTGCCCAAAAGTGTGCATTCTGAATTTACACATAAGGGTGGCGTTTCTAATATTAAAAATAAAAAATGTAGCTGACTTTGGAGGGTTGATGGCAATCATAAAATCATTTGGTACTAGTGATTCAAATATCCTGAAGGTTGAATCCACTTATGGGGTTATTCTTCCTAAAGATTATTTTGAATTTTTGACTCGGTTCAATGGGATGTTTATTGGTTCGGGCTCTTATTGTACGATTCCTTTTTCCATGGTTGATAATGGTGAAGTGGATTTCCAGGAAATGTATGGTATCGATACTAAAAATGAAACTCTAAATCTGGTAAAGGTAAACGAAATACGAGATGAATTTGTTGCTTTTGATAACCCTTTTGTCATTGGTGCGGATCCAGGTGGGAATTTATTTTTAATTAATGGAAGTGGGGGCGATAAGTCAATTTATTATTGGGATAGAAGTCATATGCATTTTGATGATGGTTTCTGTCATCAGGAGTTTAATGAGGAAGGTAATGTTTATAAGATTTTTAATACATTCACTGCCTTTTATAACTCTATATTGTCTAATGTCGGTGGGGATGTCAGGGTAAATATCGAACTTTTGTAAATTGCATTATAATTTTACCTTGGAATCGGTCACAATATATCGTGATTGATTTGATCGGCTCTGCGAGAGGGTTGTGCTGAGAAAATCCACAAGAGGCTAACAGTCGAATCCAGAGCTTGGGCAGTATTTGTAGCCTGATCCAATAGGGCTGGCTGGTGGTATCAGGCTACAGGGCTATGTACACAATCCTGTGGAATGGATTGACCCGCTTGGTTTGGCTGGGTGTGGGCATGCAGATAAAGCGAAAGAATTAGGTTATAGCAAAATTAATGAGCGGTCACATGGTCAACCTGTTTTCACAAATCCCAAGTCGCCTAATAAAATCAAATACATTACGCCAGATGTGGATCAACATAATGGTGGGTATTGGAAAGGAGCTGATAGCGTTAGAAATTTAGGTAGTAGGAGAACCCGGTCTGGTACTTACGACGAAAGTCTGAACCGAATTGGAGATTAATTGTGAGATTTTCATATAGAATAACTAAGTATAAGAAATATGATTCTTTTGGGAATTTATGCTCTTCAGATAATGAATGGACTAGCTTTTTTGATGTAGGGAAGAAGGTCAGTATCTCAGAGTATGAAGTGGTTGAGAAGGAGTATGTTGATTTTGTACTAAATGCTTGTGGTTTGTTTAATATCGTTGGTTTGTGCATTAAGGGGGTGGAGATTAATGTCGAACTGTTTAAATATAAAGACAATGAAGTTGTTTTGAGGGGCGAGCTTGAGGAGGTGATTAGGTCGATCTTGAGGGAGGATATATGGTGTAAATTGGTTTCTGATAATTTTGAGTTCCACTTCGGATATGATTTTTATATGTATTTTATTTTTGATGCTGAAAGTGATGACGTAATTCATGAAATTAGAACAAATCTTACCGTTCAAACTTACAAGTCACCGTATGAGTAAATAAATAACAAAGTGGGTTATAGATATTTCTAAATACTTTCCTGCAGTTGTTATTTCTCTCTTATGGAAAATACCTAAATAGCTGCACCGAATAGTAGATCACTTTAAGGGAACTCAGTCCAGATTATGCGATCTGATCAATCGCCAAATAACGCATATCACCAACCGGACTGAGCGATGCCGATCATAGCACCAATTTCCCGTGACGAACGACGCCTGATGCAGAAAGCAATCCATAAAACGCACGATAAAAATTATGCCCGCAGGCTGACGGCCATGCTGATGCTGCATCGGGGCGACCGCGTCAGCGATGTTGCCAGAACGCTCTGCTGTGCCCGTTCCTCCGTCGGACGCTGGATTAACTGGTTCACGATGTCGGGTGTTGCAGGACTGAAATCATTACCTGCCGGACGAACCCGTCGCTGGCCTTTTGAGCATATCTGCACGTTATTACGTGAGCTGGTAAAATATGCTCCCGGCGATTTTGGCTACCAGCGCTCACGCTGGAGTACAGAACTTCTGACAATAAAAATCAGTGAGATAACCGGCTGTCAGTTACATGCCGGAACCGTTCGCCGCTGGTTGCCGTCTGCGGGGCTTGTGTGGCGAAGGGCCGCGCCAACTCTGCGTATCCGTGCCCCGCATAAGGATGAAAAGATGGCGGCAATCCACAAAGCACTGGACGAATGCAGCGCAGAGCATCCGGTCTTTTATGAAGATGAAGTGGATATCCACCTTAATCCCAAAATCGGCGCAGACTGGCAGTTACGGGGACAACAAAAGCGAGTTGTTACGCCGGGGCAGAATGAAAAATACTACCTGGCCGGGGCTCTGCACAGCGGTACGGGCAAAGTCAGTTACGTTGGTGGCAACAGCAAGAGTTCGGCGCTGTTCATCGGCCTGCTGAATCACCTGAAAGCCAGATACAGACGGGCAAAAACCATCACACTTATCGTGGATAACTACATCATCCACAAGAGCCGTGAAACACAGCGCTGGCTGAAAGGTAACACGAAGTTCAGAGTGATTTATCAGCCGGTCTACTCGCCGTGGGTGAACCACGTTGAACGCCTATGGCAGGCGCTTCACGACACGATAACTTGCAACCATCAGTGCCGCTCGATGTGGCAGTTGCTGAGAAAGGTTCACCATTTTATGAAAACCGTCAGTCCATTCCCGGGAGGTAAGCATGGTCTTGCGAAAGTGTAGCGGTATTAGGCGTAGCTATTTAGGGCGGTTAGCTGAAGTCAGCTGTGACCTGCGCTATCCTGGCCAGTTTTATGATGCCGAAAGCGGGTTATACTATAATCACTATCGCTATTATGATCCTGAGTTAAGGCAATATCTGTCGTCAGACCCGATAGGGCTGGCTGGTGGTATCAGGCCACAGGGTTATGTACATAACCAGCCAAGTTTGGTTACGTTTACGAAGTATCACGCACCAAAATAAAATATTTTATCACGGTTTTTTGCTGTTATTTTTATTATACACTGAAAATAGGACTCGGATATGTCAGACCTTATATACATGAAAGTTGAAGGTAAATCCCAAGGTGTTATATCTCAGAATGCATCTTCATTTTCATCTATCGGTAATAAGCATCAGATCGGACATGAAGATGAATGTTATCTTTATCAAGTGAATTCATCAGGCTATAGAGATCTTGCCGCAAATATAGGACACATGTCATTAACAAAGTTAATCGACGGAGCCACACCTTTACTATCGTTAGCATTAAGTAACGGTGAGGAGTTGAATATAGAGATTTCTTTCTATAGACATACAGGTACACAATCATGCGAACTATATTTTAAATCGTTATTTAGAAAAGCATATATAACACAGCAAAATATTTCCATGGGGAATGATTCCGCACAGTCAGATATGGAAACACTGATGGTAAGATATGGGAGTGTAACTCATAAGCATGTGACAGCAAATACACATGGATATATTGTCTGGTCAGATAAACAGAAAGAGGACTAGATATCTATGTAAAATTTAAATCTACAGCTTGTTATTCCTTTGGCAGAGTTTCATGCATGTTCTATATCTAAAGTGGTCGGAGCACCATTGGAAAATAAATCCGTAAACATGTGGCCGTAGCTTAATGATTGATACTAATAATAGTGGTATATATGGATAATGTAAGGCTTCTCGATATCAAGCCCGACTTTTATGCTTTTTCACATCGTGTAAATCAATATACTGAAATTATAATTAGCGCACATGGTTGGCAAAATTATATTGTCAGGGATGGTGAGTATTTAGATGCCGTTAGACTAAACGCTCTCATTACAGATTGGGGTGAAAATTTTAGCAAAATAACAATTGCTAGTTGTTTTTCCGTTTACCTTAAACCTTCGACTGTAATGCAAAGATTGAGGTATTCAGGTATATATGGCTATCAAGATACCCTCGCTTGTAGATTATCTGGATGTATTCCTAATGTTAGGGTTGTGGGGTTTATTGGTAAGGTTTATTCAAGTGTTGACAACCCTCATGCCTGGTCTTTGTATCATGATTCAGTTACTGGGGTAGAGGACAGGGAGATGCTTGAAACGATGCTGGACCTTTTATTTTATATTAAATTTGATGCAACTGTCTCAAACCAAATAACTAATCCTTGCAGATATGTTGAATTTCTTAATGGAAATCCATGTGCACAATATGGACCTCCGCCACTAACTATAGGCGATAATGTTTACACTCAGCTTTAAATATGTTTGCGAAATAGTTTACCATTATAAAGTAAGCTATTGAAAGACTTACTATTCAGAGAAATTAGTTGGTTTATGGCGTAATACTGATGGTGTGTTTTCTGGAGCGATGTTTTACCAGAGAAAGATTACGGAGCGAACATTTTTCGAACAAAAAATCGTATGCTTATCAATCAATAGTAAACCAAAGCTTTGAAGCAATATCCTACTGAGAGTCAATATGATCAGATGTTCTCCATTCGAAATCAAATGGAAACATGCCTGTTGCCGGCAACAGGCCCACAATAAAAGGTGATGTATGAGTTATGATACGGATAATATTAAAAAGCCGGGATTATTTACCGCTATAGCAATCGGCGTCGGGTGCATCGTGGGCAGCGGCTGGCTGTTTGCCTCTTATAACGCCGCCAGGCTCGTAGGGCCAATGTCTTTTGTCTCCTGGATAATGGGCGCGCTGCTGGCGTTAACGCTCGCCTTACTCTTAGCAGAAACGGCGTCCATGTTCACTGATCGGGGCTTTTTTGCGAGGATATTGACGTTCAGTCACAAAAATAACGATTATGGATTTCTTATTGCGGTGGCTAATTTATTTGGGCTCATTCTGGTCATTCCCTCAGAAGCGTCAGCAACAATACAATACCTGAGCCACGTCTACCCCTTATTGATGACGGGAAAGGACCTGTCGTTGACGGGTGAGCTGTGGGTTTGCCTGCTGGTGCTGCTGTATGGGGCGATCAACTTCTGGGGAATGCGACTATTATCCCAATGCAATAATGTTATTACCCTGTTTAAGATTATCGTGCCAATTAGCACGGGCTTCCTATTGATTATCTATGCCGGGTGGGACGGCCATTTTAGTCTGTCTAACTTTACGCTAGGCGGTTTTTACACGGCGACGGGCGTTCAGGAAACGGCGACGGGCATGATGGGGCCTGCCGTGTCGGCGGTGGTGCAGGCCGGCATCTTCTATTCATTCTACGGCTTCGCCATGATCGCCATTTTCGGCACTGAGTTAGATAAGCCACAAAAAACAATCCCCCTGGCGTTAATTAGCTGCGTGTTTTTATGCCTGGGGGTGTATTTATTACTGCAGTTTGCTTTTATTGGCGCCATGCCTGCCAATCTGATTGCCGGGGGCTGGAGCCATATAGGTCTGTTCACATCGCCCTTAGCGCAGTTATTAGGGCTAATTGGGGTCAACCTTGGCGTGGTGACCGTGCTGTATATCGATTCGGCCGTGAGCCCGTCAGGAACGGGGGCGATCTACATGGCGTCAAGCGCAAGGATGATCACCGGCATGTCACAGGATGGACAGCTCCCCTCGTTTTTCAATAAGATATCGGAAAGGTTTAACCTATCCCGTCGCTCCCTCACGGCGGTATTTGCTATCAGCATATTTATCGTCTTTTTTGCTAAGAACTGGCAAAACATCATGATCATCGTCACCGTTTTCCAGCTGTTAGCGTGCGTTGCTATTCCGGTCGCATTAGTGAAACTACGAAAGTCAGAACCTGACAGAGCCAGGCCGTTTAAAATGCCAGGCGGCACGGTGTTAAGCTACATGATATTCCTTGTGTTAGCGTACTTAACTATCCAGGCGCACGAGAAGGCGAACGTATTTTCGTTAATTGCGATGGTGGGGCTGTTTGTGATTTACGCCGTCAGTAAATACAAGGGGGAGGTGGGGAA
>NZ_JVEL01000544.1:24428-29100 GCF_001076875.1 Serratia sp. 506_PEND | reverse complement strand
GGGATCTTTGCTGCTGTTCCTGCCGGGCGTGGCGGAGATCAATCGGGTGCTGGAGCGATTGACCGGCGAGGTGGCGAGCGATACCGATCTTTGCCCGCTGTATGGCGCTTTGCCTCTGGCGCAACAGCAAAAAGCGATTCAGCCGGCGGCGCCTGGTCGCCGCAAGGTGGTGCTGGCGACCAACATCGCCGAAACCAGCCTGACGATCGAGGGCATTCGGCTGGTGGTGGACAGCGGTCTGGAGCGCGTGGCGCGTTACGACGTGCGCAACGGTTTGACGAGGCTGGCGACGCAGCGCATCAGTCAGGCCTCGATGGTGCAGCGCGCCGGGCGCGCCGGGCGCCTGGAGCCGGGCCTTTGCTGGCATCTGTTCGCCAAAGAACAGGCGGAGCGCGCGGCGGAACATGCCGAACCGGACATTTTGCAGAGCGATCTCACCGGCTTCTGGCTCGAACTGTTGCAGTGGGGTTGCCACGATCCGGCGCAACTGACCTGGCTTGATGCGCCTCCGGCGGCGGCATTGACGGCGGCCAGGGCGCTGTTGCGCCGCCTGGGGGCTACGGATGACGGCGACAAACTCACCGCGCCGGGGCGCCAGATGGCTGCGTTGGGGTGCGAGCCGCGGTTGGCGGCGATGCTGGTCGCCGGCGCGACGCTGAGCGCCGACGGGCTGGCGACGGCGGCATTGTTGGCGGCGTTGCTGGAAGAACCGCCGCGCGGCGGGCAGATGGATATCGGTTATTGGCTGAGCCGCCCGCAAGCGAACTGGCGGCAGCGCGCCGCGCAGTTGGCCAAACGCCTGCCGCAACGTGCGGGGCAAGTCGACGTCGAGCTGGCGCCGCGTCTGTTGGCACAGGCATTTACCGATCGCATCGCCCAGCGGCGTGGCCAGGACGGCCGCTACCTGCTGGCCAACGGCCTGGGCGCGGCGATGAATCAGGACGAGGCGCTGTCGCGCGCCCCCTGGCTGATCGTTCCCAGCCTGTTGCAGGGCCACAACAGCCCCGATGCGCGTATCCTGCTGGCGCTGCCGGTGGACATCGAAGCGCTGGCGGCGCAGCTGCCGGCGATGGTCATGCAGCGCACGGCGGTGGAGTGGGATGAAGAAAAGGGCACGCTGCGCGCCTGGAAACGCCAGCAGATCGGTCGTCTGACGCTGCGCGCTCAGCCGCTGGCCAAACCGGCGGACGAAGAGCTGCAGCAGGCGCTGCTCGACTGGGTGCGCGCGCAGGGGTTGGCGGTGCTCAACTGGGAGGGCGCCGCTGAACAATTGCGGGTGCGCCTGCAGTGCGCGCAAGCCTGGCTGCCGGAGGCGGAATGGCCGGCGATGGATGAAGAGCCGCTGCTGGCGGCGCTGGAGCAGTGGCTGTTGCCGTCGCTGAACGGCGTGCGCGATCTGCGCGGCTTGAAGCAGGTCAACATCGCCGAGGCGCTGTCCCGCCTGCTGGACTGGCAGCAAAAGCAGCGGCTGGATAATGCGTTACCCACTCATTACACTGTGCCGACCGGCAGCCGCCTGCCGATCCGTTATGAGGCCGGTAAACCGCCGGCGCTGGCGGTGCGCTTGCAGGAGGTTTTCGGCGAGCAGCGCAGCCCAATGTTGGCGGAGGGTCGCATCCCGGTGGTGCTTGAGTTACTCTCACCGGCGCACCGGCCGTTGCAAATCACCGGCGATCTGGCGGCCTTCTGGCAAGGCGCCTACCGCGAGGTGCAAAAAGAGATGAAGGGCCGCTACCCGAAACACGTGTGGCCGGACGATCCGGCCACGGCGGTACCGACGCGCCGAACGAAGAAATATCAGTAGGTCGCGATCATTCAAGGTTTGGAATTCAGATGTTTCTTCTGGTCAGCGCTGCGGCGTCGGCACAGATTAAGCGACTAATCATGGCCGGCAGTGTCGGCAAGCTCGGAGAACAACAGCCATGGCTGGGGATGACCGCGAGCCCATCGGGCGCAAAGGAAAACAACCAAAAAGCACCGCGTCGCGCAAGCCGCCGCGCCGTCGCCGAGACGACGATTATGACGATTACGAAGAAGACGAGTATGACGATGATGAGTATGAAGAGGAGGAGGAACGCATGCCGCGTAAGGTAAAAGCGACTCCGCCGCGTAAAAAACGCCGCTGGCTCGGCCTGATTATCAAACTGATCCTGGTGCTCGCCGTCTTGTTGGCGATCTATGGCGTCTACCTGGACTCGCAGATCCGCAGCCGCATCGACGGCAAAGTCTGGCAGCTGCCGGCGGCGGTGTACGGCCGCATGGTCAACCTGGAACCGGGGATGCCGTACAGCAAGAAGGAGATGGTCAACCTGCTGGAAGGCATGCAGTATCGCCAGGTCAGCCGCATGACGCGTCCGGGCGAGTTTACCGTGCAGGCCAACAGCATCGAGATGCTGCGTCGCCCGTTCGACTTCCCGGACGGTAAAGAAGGGCAGATCCGCGCCCGCCTCGATTTCCAGAACAACCGTTTGGCGAAGATCGAAAACCTGGACAGCGGCCGCAGCTTCGGCTTCTTCCGCCTCGATCCGCGTCTTATCACCATGCTGCAGTCGCCGAACGGTGAACAGCGCCTGTTCGTGCCGCGTTCCGGTTTCCCGGATCTGTTGGTGGACACGCTGATCGCCACGGAAGACCGCCACTTCTACGAGCATGACGGCATCAGCCCATACTCCATCGGCCGCGCGGTGCTGGCCAACCTGACCGCCGGCCGTGCGGTGCAGGGCGGCAGTACCCTGACGCAGCAGCTGGTGAAGAACCTGTTCCTGACCAACGAACGTTCGCTGTGGCGTAAGGCCAACGAAGCCTATATGGCGCTGTTGGTGGATTACCGTTACAGCAAAGACCGCATCCTGGAGCTGTATCTGAACGAGGTGTACCTCGGCCAGAGCGGCAGCGACCAGATCCGCGGTTTCCCGCTGGCCAGCCTGTATTACTTCGGCCGCCCGGTGGATGAGCTGAGCCTCGATCAGCAGGCGCTGCTGGTCGGCATGGTCAAGGGCGCGTCGCTGTATAACCCGTGGCGTAACCCGAAACTGGCGCTGGAACGCCGCAATCTGGTGCTCAAACTGCTGCAGAACCAGGGGGTGATCGACGGCGAGCTGTATGACATGCTGAGCGCGCGTCCGCTGGGCGTACAGCCGAAAGGCGGCGTCATTACGCCACAGCCGGCGTTTATGCAGATGGTGCGTCAGGAACTGCAAACCAGGCTGGGCGATAAGGTCAATGACCTGTCCGGCGTGAAGATCTTCACCACGCTGGATCCGGTGTCGCAAGACGCGGCGGAAAAAGCGGTCGAAGACGGCATCCCGGCGCTGCGCGCCGCGCGTCACCTGCAGGATCTGGAAGCGGCGATGGTGATCGTCGATCGCTTCAGCGGTGAAGTGCGCGCCATGGTCGGCGGCGCCAACCCACAGTTCGCCGGTTTCAACCGCGCCATGCAGGCGCGACGCCTGGTCGGCTCGCTGGCCAAGCCGCCAACGTACCTGACCGCGCTGTCCGAACCGGATAAATACCGTCTCAACACCTGGCTGGCGGATGCGCCGCTGTCGCTGAAACAGCCGAACGGCGCCGTCTGGCAGCCGAACAACTACGATCGCAAATTCCGCGGTCAGGTGATGCTGGTGGATGCGTTGGCCAACTCGCTGAACGTGCCGACGGTGAACCTCGGCCTGTCGGTCGGGCTGGATCAGATCAGCGCCACGCTGCAACGCCTGGGGATCCCGAAAGCGGAGATCAATCCGGTGCCTTCGATGCTGCTGGGGGCGATCGGCCTGACGCCGATGGAAGTGGCGCAGGAATACCAGACCATCGCCAGCGGCGGTAACCGTGCGCCGCTGTCGGCGGTGCGTTCGGTGATCGCCGAAGACGGCACGGTGCTGTACCAGAGCTTCCCGCAGGCGGAGCGCATGGTGCCGGCGCAGGCCGCTTACCTGACGCTGTACGCGATGCAGCAGGGCGTGGCGCGCGGGACCTCCCGCTCGCTGTCGGTGAAGTTCCCGAACTACAACCTGGCGGCGAAAACCGGCACCACCAACGATCTGCGCGACAGCTGGTTCGCCGGCATCGACGGCAAGGAAGTGGCGATCGCCTGGGTCGGGCGCGATAACAACGGCCCGGCCAAGCTGACCGGCGCCAACGGCGCGTTGACCCTGTATCGCCGCTATCTGGAAAACCAGACGCCGCTGCCGCTGATGCTGCAGCCGCCGGAAGGCATTAACCAGATGAGCATCGACTCTGCCGGCAACTTTATCTGCGGCGGCGGCAGCTGGCGCACCATCCCGGTCTGGACCGACAATCCGCAGGGATTGTGCCAGGCCAGCCAGGCGGCGGTGCAGCAACAGCAGCAACAGCAACAACCGGCGGCGGGTGAGCAAAAAGATGGCGATGGCGTCGCCGGCTGGATCAAGGATATGTTCGGCCAGTAATCGCTACCGTGGCATCGGCCCCGGTGAAAGTTTTTTCTTTGTTATTAAGCCCGTAACCTTGGTTGCGGGCTTTTTTATTTTTCTGCTCGTTTTATTTCCCTGCTAACCGCAAGGCTAAGCGTCTAATCCTTAACCTATTTGCCCTATGAATTCGGCTTGCAGTTTAATTTGGCTTCTGCATAAAATGCGACGCTTATAATAATTATTATCGTTTACATTCGTCATTTAATTATTCATCAGAGAAATCA
>NZ_JVEL01000544.1:0-24328 GCF_001076875.1 Serratia sp. 506_PEND | reverse complement strand
CTATGCCGACCAAGCGTCTTCCATCATTCGCGGCCAAGCAGGGCCGCCTCCCCGTCAGCGCGTTAGCGATCACCGTCGCCGCGGCGCTGGGCACGCTGGCGATGCCGGCCTTTTCCGCCGACGCCAAATCGTCCGCCAAGGAAGACACGATTACCGTTGTGGGCGGCAGTAATGCCGCCCAGCAGGAAAGCGCTTGGGGGCCGGTCGGCACCTATGTCGCCAAACGCAGCGCCACCGGCACCAAAACCGATACGCCGATCGAAAAGAACCCGCAGTCCGTTTCCGTGGTGACGCGTGAAGAGATGGACATGCGCCAGCCGGATACGGTGAAGGGCGCGCTGGCCTATGCGCCGGGCGTATTCGCCAGCCGCGGCAGCTCCACGACCTATGACGCGGTGGCAATCCGCGGCTTCCCGGCTACCAACACCACCCAGTATCTGGATGGCCTGCGGTTGCTGGGCGACAACTACAGCGAAGCGTCCATCGATCCTTATTTCCTCGAACGCGCCGAGCTGCTGCGCGGCCCGGTCTCGGTGCTGTACGGTAAAAGCAACCCGGGCGGTTTGGTCTCGATGGTCAGCAAGCGGCCAACCACCGAGCCGCTGCGCGAAATCCAGTTCAAAATGGGTACCGATAACCTGTTCCAGACCGGTTTCGATTTCAGCGACGCGCTGGACGATCAGGGCATTTATTCCTATCGGCTGACCGGCCTGGCGAAAGACAGCGATACGCAGCAGAACATGAGCAAAGAGAAGCGCTATGCGATCGCGCCATCCTTTAGCTGGCGCCCGGATGACAAAACCAACTTCACGCTGCTGGCCAACATTCAAAACGATCCCTATACCGGTTATTACGGCTGGTTGCCGAAGCAGGGCACGCTGATCCCGTTGCCGGACGGCAGCAAACTGCCGACCGATTTCAACGAAGGCGAAGCCAGCAACTATATGGCGCGCAAGCAGCGGATGATCGGGTACAGTTTCGAACACGCCTTCAACGATACCTGGGCGGTGCGCCAGAACCTGCGTTATATGCAGGTGGACACCGATATGAAGAGCATCTACGGATTCGGCTTGTCATCACCGACGACGATCAATCGCGCTTACGTTCAGTCGAAAGAGCACCTGAACAATTTTGCGGTTGATACTCAGGCGCAGGCGAAGGTGAAAACCGGCGATATCGACCATACGCTGTTGTTTGGCGTAGATTATTCGCGTATGCGCAACGATATCAATTCCGACTATGGTTCCGCAGACGGCCTGAGTATGACCCAGCCGCAGTATGGCAATGATGTGGTCAATATCAACTTCCCATACAAGTACTTGAACCGTCAGGAGCAAACCGGCCTGTATGTGCAGGAGCAAGGGGAGTGGAACCAGTGGCTGCTGACGCTGGGCGGGCGCTATGACTGGGCGAAAACGTCGGCCAATAACCGCGTTCTCGGGTACACCAACGAACGCTCCGATGGGCAGTTTACCTGGCGCGGCGGATTGAATTACCTGTTCGACAACGGCGTGACGCCGTATTTCAGCTACAGCGAGTCGTTTGAACCGACCCTCGATACGTCAATCAATGGCCAGACCTTTAAGCCCTCGATCGGCAAGCAGTATGAAGCCGGTGTGAAATACGTGCCGAAGGATCGCCCAATCGTGCTGACCGGCGCGCTGTACCAGCTGACCAAGAACAACAACCTGACGCCGGATCCGGATAACGCGCAGTTCAGCGTGCAGAGCGGCGAGATCCGTTCGCGCGGTGTGGAGCTGGAAGCCAAGGCGGCATTGAATGCCAACGTCAACCTGATCGCCTCCTATACCTATACCGATGCGAAGTACACCAAGGACAATACCTATCAGGGCAAACCGACCGTCGAGGTGCCGAAACATATGGCGTCGCTGTGGGCGGATTATACCTTCCACGAAACGGCGGTGAGCGGCCTGACGCTGGGTTCCGGCGTGCGTTACGTCGGCTCCAGCTCGAGCTTCAACAGCGATAACTCCACCTTCAAGGTGCCGGACTACACGCTGGTGGACGCGACCATTAAATACGATCTGGCGCGCTTTGGCCTGCCGGGCTCGTCCGTGGGCGTCAACATCAATAACCTGTTCGACAAGACCTACGTGTCGAGCTGCTACCGCGACTACGCCTGCTACTGGGGCGCAGAACGCCAGGTGGTCGCCACCGCAACCTTCCGTTTCTAACCGGATAGCCGGGGCGGCGCCGCGTCGCCCCGGACAAAGCAGGATCTATGCAGGACAAACTTCTTAATCCCGGCGCGACCTTCGCGCTGGATAACGCCAGTTTCGCCGTCCCCGGCCGGGTGCTGCTGCAACCGCTGTCGCTCAGTTTTCCCCAGGGCAACGTCTGCGGCCTGATCGGCCATAACGGTTCCGGTAAATCCACCCTGTTGAAACTGCTCGGGCGGCACCATGCGCCCAGCGGCGGCCAGGTACTGCTCAATCGGCAGCCGTTGGCGCAGTGGGACAGCAAATCCTTCGCCCGCCAGGTGGCCTACCTGCCGCAGCAGTTGCCGGCGGCGGAAGGCATGACGGTGCGCGAACTGGTGGCCGTCGGGCGCTATCCGTGGCATGGCGCGCTGGGGCGTTTTGGCGCCAACGATCGCCAATTGGTGGAAGAGGCCATTTCACTGGTGGGGCTGAAGCCGTTCGCCAACCGCCTGGTGGACAGCCTGTCCGGCGGCGAGCGCCAACGCGCCTGGCTGGCGATGATGGTGGCTCAGGACAGCCGCTGCCTGCTGCTCGACGAACCGACCTCGGCGCTGGACATCGCGCACCAGGTCGAGGTGCTGGCGCTGATCCAGCGCCTGAGCCGCGAACGCGATCTCACGGTGATCGCCGTGCTGCACGACATCAACATGGCGGCGCGCTACTGCGACCATTTGGTGGCGCTGCGCGGCGGTGAAATGATCGCCCAGGGCGGCCCGCTGGAACTGATGCAGGGGCCGGTGCTGGAGCAAATTTACGGTATTCCTATGGGCACGTTGCCGCATCCGAGCGGCGGCGCGCCGGTGAGTTTTGTCTACTGATGTCTTCTGCATTCACTTCTTCTCACGATCCGCTGCGCCGCCGTCTGTTGATGGCACTGGCGCTGTCGCCGCTGTTGGGATCGTGGCCCGGGCGGGCGGCGGATGCGCCGCCGGATATCGCGCGCGTTGCGGCGCTGGAATGGCTGCCGATCGAGCTGCTGTTGGCATTGGGCGTGACGCCGCTGGCGGTGGCCGATGTGCATAACTACAACCTGTGGGTGGCGGAGCCGAAGCTGCCGGCGACGGTGGTCGACGTCGGCCAGCGCACCGAACCTAACCTCGAACTGCTGCAGCAGCTCCAGCCTTCGCTGGTGTTGCTGTCGCAGGGCTATGGCCCGACGCCGCGCAAAATCCAACCCATCGCGCCAACCATGAGCTTCGGCTTCAACGACGGCAGCGGCAAACCGCTGACCGTCGCCCGTCAGTCGCTGCTGGCGCTGGGCCAGCGGTTGGGCATAGAAAGCCGGGCGGTAAACCACCTGGCGCAGTTCGACAGTTTTATGCAGGACGCGCGTCAGCGCCTGCAAAGCTACACCCGCCAACCGTTGCTGCTGTTTTCACTGATCGACACGCGTCATGCGTTGATCATCGGCCAGAAAAGCCTGTTCCAGGAAGCGATGGACCAACTGGGCATCCGCAATGCCTGGCAGGAGCCAACCGACTTTTGGGGCACGGCGGTGGTGGGGATTGAACGGTTGGCCACGGTGCGTAACGCCCGGGTCATCTATCTCGATCACGGCAATCAAGCGATGATGGACAAGGTCAGCGCGACGCCGCTGTGGCAGTCATTGCCCTTCGTGCGGCAAAACCAGCTGCGGCAGGTGCCGGCGGTGTGGTTCTATGGCGCCACGCTGTCGACGATGCGGTTTTGCCGCCTGTTGGCGCAGGCTCAGGAGAGTGCGGCATGAATGCGGGCATCCGGAAATTGCCGCTGACGCTGATCCTGCTGTTGCTGGCGGCGGCAGGTGGCCTGACGATATACAACCTGACGCAGCAGCTGCCGCCGGCGCAATGGGAGCGGGCGCTCAGCGCGCCGGACATCGACGACGTGCGGCAAATGCTGTTCCATTACAGCCTGCTGCCGCGGTTGACGGTGTCGCTGTTGGCCGGCGCCGGCCTGGGGTTGGTCGGCGTGCTGTTCCAGCAGGTGTTGCGCAATCCGTTGGCGGAACCGTCGACGCTCGGCGTGGCCGCCGGCGCGCAGCTCGGCCTGACCATCGCCACGCTGTGGGTGCTGCCGGGGGGCGAATTCACCCGCCAGCTGGCCGCTATGGTGGGCGCGATTGTGGTGGGCGGGCTGGTGTTCGGCGTCGCCTGGGGCAAGCGCATGTCGCCGGTCACGCTGATTCTGGCCGGGCTGGTGCTGGGGCTGTACTGCGGCGCGGTCAACAGCCTGTTGGCGCTGTTTCATTACGATCAGCTGCAGGGCATGTTCCTGTGGGGCACCGGCGCGCTGAACCAACAGGATTGGAGCGCCGTACAGTTCCTCCTGCCGCGTTTGCTGGTAGCAGGCCTGCTGGCGGCGCTGTTGCTGCGCCCGCTGACGCTGCTGGGGCTGGACGACGGCGTGGCGCGCAACCTGGGGCTGGGGCTGTCGATGGCGCGCTTCTGCGCCCTGGGGGTGGCCATTATCTTCAGCGCCATGCTGGTGAGTGCGGTGGGCGTTATCGGCTTTATCGGCCTGTTTGCGCCGCTGATGGCGAAGATGCTGGGCGCGCGCCGCCTGGCGCACCGCATGATGCTGGCGCCGTTGCTGGGGGCGCTGCTGCTGTGGCTGACCGATCAGGTGATGCTCGGGGTGACGCAGGTGTGGCGCGAGATCCCGACCGGCGCGGCCACTGCACTGTTCGGCGCGCCGCTGCTGTTGTGGCTGCTGCCGCGTTTGCGCAGCGCCGCTACGCCGCCGCCGATGAACCTTGGCGACAAGGTGCCTGCCGAGCGCGGGAATCTGCCCGGCTGGATCCTGCTGGGGGGCCTCGTATTGCTGATCGGCCTGACGCTGGCGCTGATGCTGGGCAAAAACGCCGGCGGTTGGCACTGGAGCCTGGGTGCGGAACTGGATTCCCTGCTGCCGTGGCGCTGGCCGCGGGTGCTGTCGGCGCTGGCGGCGGGCATGATGCTGGCGGTCGCCGGCACGTTGATCCAGAAATTGACCGGCAACCCGATGGCCAGCCCGGAAGTGTTGGGCATCAGCTCCGGCGCCGCTTTTGGCGTCGTGATGATGCTGTTTGTGGTGCCGGGCGACGCCTTCGTTTGGCTGCTGCCCGCCGGCAGTTTGGGGGCGGCCGCGACGCTGCTGATCATCATGATCGCCGCAGGCCGCGGCGGTTTCTCGACTGAGCGCATGTTGCTCGCCGGTATCGCGCTCAGCACCGCCTTTACCACCGTCATCTTCCTGCTGTTGGCCAGCGGCGATCCGCGTATGGGGGGCTTGCTGACCTGGCTCTCCGGTTCAACCTATTCGGTGGAGCCGGCGCAGGCGCTGCGCACCGCGCTGGTGGCCGCCGGCCTGATGGTATTGGCGCCGCTGTGCCGCCGTTGGTTGACCATCTTGCCGCTCGGCGGCGCCACCGCCCGCTCGGTGGGGATTGCGCTGACGCCGGCGCGGTTGACCATTCTGTTGCTGGCCGCCACGCTGACCGCCATGGCGACCCTGACCGTGGGGCCGCTGAGCTTTGTCGGGCTGATGGCGCCGCACATGGCGCGCATGTTGGGCTTCCGCCGCGCGCTGCCGCAGATGGTGATCGCCGCGCTGTTGGGCGGTTTGCTGATGGTATTTGCCGACTGGTGCGGGCGGATGCTGCTGTTTCCGTATCAGATCCCTGCAGGGTTACTGGCGACCTTTATCGGCGCGCCGTACTTCGTTTATCTGCTGCGTAAGCAGACATCGTAAGCTTCATCCCTACTTTGCTTTCTCCGCCATCAAGGGCCCAGCGTTGCTGGGCCTTTTTTCAACGCCTTGCAAGGCGTTGCGTGTCGCTGCGCAAGAAAGACATTTAACGTGAAAAGGAACGCGGGAAGAGAGGAGGAGGTGAATATACTGCGGGCGGGTGCTCTGGATCTTTGTCTCTGGAGCCCGTGCGAAAGATACAAAGAGAAAAGCCCCGAGTCGATATCCATCAACCCGAGGCCTACTCTAACGCGTGACAACGTTAAGTTAGCCTCTTACCCGCCGCGAGGCAAGGAGAAGAAGGCATGATGCCGAACAAACGGAGCCTGTTAAAACTGGTGGTTATTTGTGCCACGGTAATATCACTGGCATGGATAACCCGCAGCACGCTGTGCGAGCTGCGGATCCGATCGGGCACTACGGAGGTTGCGGCCATTTTGGCTTACGAATCCGAACGGTAAGGCAACCCGGCGACGGGGGATATCCCCCGTCTGCTGGTTGTTGGCGTCCAGATCCATGAGCACCCTCTCAAGGCCATTGGCTTTCTCTGCCGCAACGGTGCGGGAACAGACTATGCCCGTTTCACCTGCCGCGTCAGCAACATACGGCTAAACAGCGCGCCGCCCGCCAGCAGCGTCAACAGCTGTGAGGCAATCAGCACCGCAAAGCCCGAGGACACCTTGCCCTGGCTGGCCATCACCATGCCCATCGCCATCGGCACGAACGCCGAGAACAGATTGCCGATGCCGTTGATCAGCCCATAGGCGCTGCCGACCGCCTCCGGCCGCGCATAATGCTGGAGCAGCGTGGGGATCGCCGCGCCCTGCGCACCCCAACAGGCGTTGGCCGCCAGCAGGAAGAAGGCGATCCAACCAAGCTGATGGCTGTTCATTACGCCATAGATGCACAGTGCGGTCGCCGCGCCGCCAAAGACGAAGATCAGCGGCGCCTGATAGGGGCGGATACGATCGAGCAACGCGCCGCCGAGGTATTTGGAGGCGATGCTGACGATGAACGGCAGCGCCGCCATCCAGCCCATTTGCTTGATGGAGAACCCTTTTTCATCAGTCAGGTAAGCCGGCAGCCAGGCGCTGGAGCCCCACAGATAGCTGAGCGTGGCGATCTCGATCAGCAGGATCCAGCCGAGCATCGGCGTGCGCCAGGCCAGCGCGAAGGTGTGCCAGACGCGGCTTAGCACCGGTTGCGAATCGGCGGGGCGTGAAGATGAAGATAAGGCGAGCGGATGAACGAACAACCGCACCAGCGCCAGGCCCAGCAGCAGGTTGAGCAGCGCCAGCAGGTGAAACGACATCGCCCACCCAAAGTGCGCCATCAGAAAACTCACCAGCGGAAAGCCGAGCACCAGCCCCAACGAGACGCCCAGCGCGCTGACCGCGTTGGGCTTGCCGCGCTCGTCGGCGGCGAAATGATCGCTGATGTACATGGTTTTCAGCGAGAACAGCGGCCCTTCGCTGACGCCAAGCAGCGCGCGCACCGCGCACAGCAACAGCAGCGATCCCGCCAGCGGCGAGGCGGCGGTGAGCAGCGCCCACAGCACCACGCTCAGCGTCAGCGCGCGGCGGTAACCCATCAGCGTTTCCAGAAACGGCGTCAGCAACATGGCGGACAGGCCGTAACCGAGTAAAAACACCGTCATCAGCGTGCCCTGGTGAGCTCGGTCACCGCCGAGTTGAAAGTGTTGCAGGAAGTCGGGATTGACCAACATCACGGCGATATTAACCCGATCCGCATAGGCGATAACGATCAGAAACAACAGGGCGAGCACCCCAAACCAGCGTTGACGTTGTTGCACGGCGCGTTCCTCAGTGCGAGCGGTTGACGAATTCAGGCAGCAGTAAACTCACCCGAGGATGCCATTTGGCGCAAACGCGGGGATGGGGCTGATTGATGTAAATTTATTGTTATCAAATAGGGTGTGAATGACAGAGAGAAAACACTTTTACGCGCAATTCGCCGCAGAGATCAACGCGTTTTTTGCCATAAATTAGCGAGGGAGCGCACAACTGACATAGGTTTTTCATATCGGTGCATGATTTCGTGATCCTTCCCGCATTTGTCATTTTTAAACAACCTTTCATTAACATTTGCCGTTCCGCTCGCTTGACGAAAGTTTCGCCAGACTTATAGTGGCTGTATTAAATAAGAAACTGAGTTTCATATATGAAACAATCAGATAGAGGATAAAAGCAATGAGCTGGAAGAATGTGTGCGAAGTGTCTCAGGTGAAAGAAGATTTTCCTTTCTCCGGCAAAGTGGAAGGAAAAGAGATCGGGGTGTACCTGCTCGACGGTAACTACTACGCGCTGGAAGACGTCTGCCCGCATGCTTATGCCTTGCTCAGCCAGGGGTTTGTAGACGACGGCAAGGTTGAGTGCCCGCTGCACGAAGCGCTGTTTGACGTGCGTACCGGCCAGTGCCTGCGCGAGCCGGGCGGCCGAGATCTGCAAACCTATCCCACCCGGGTGGTCGACAACCAAATCCAGATCACCTTTATCGCGGAGGAGTAATCATGCAGCACATCACCGATTTCAATCCCTGGCTGCCGGACACCCAACAAGTGACGCCGGCCCGCGAAGGCGGCAACGGCCAAATCCATCAGCCGGGCCAGTTCCGCAATGTCATCTGGCAAAACCGCGCCCGGGTGCCGGACGGTTTCGAAACCGCGCTGGTGGCGGCGCTGGAAACGATCTTCGATCAGGGGGCGGAAGAGCTGGAGCAGATCGTCAGCGCGTTGAATCAGCGCCGCCTGTTCGATCGCAGCGGCCAACCGTGGAATGAGGCGACGTTCCGCGAATTCCTTCACGTTAACGGTTTCTGAGCGACACCCGGGAGAAGACAATGACAGCAAACACAACATCCTCCGAACAGAGCCTGCAGGACTATCTTGACCAGGGATTACGCGGCATGTGGTATCCGGTGCTGGCCAGTTGGGAAGTGGGCAACAACCCGGTCGGCATCACCCGTCTCGAGCAGCAAATCGTGGTGTGGCGCGACGGTGAAGGCCAGATCCACGCGTTGGAAGATCGCTGCCCGCACCGCGGCGCGCGGCTTTCCATGGGGTGGAACCTCGGCGATCGTATTGCCTGCTGGTATCACGGGGTGGAAGTCGGCGGAGACGGGACGGTGAAAGACGTGCCGGCGGTGGATCGCTGCCCGCTGGTGGGGCAAAAATGCCTGCGGTCTTACCCGGCCAAAGAAGCCTACGGCGCAGTGTTTCTCTATTTCGGCGTGACGGCGGATGAAGCGCCGGCGGAGCTGACTTTCCCGCAAGAGCTGGCGGACGAAGCGTCGTACAGTAATTTTCTGTGCACCGCCAGCTGGAACTGCAACTACCAGTACGCCCTGGAAAACGTGATGGATCCGATGCACGGCACTTACCTGCACTCCTCTTCACACTCGATGGCGGAAGGTGATCGCAAGGCGGACATGGCGCTGGAGCCGACCGACAGCGGCTTCATCTTCAAGAAAAACGGCCAGATCGGCGTCAACTTCGACTGGGTGGAATTCGGCAACAGCGGCGCGTATTGGATGCGCCTGTCGATCCCGTACAAGAAGCGTTTCGGGCCGGGCGGTCACTTCTGGATCATCGGCATGGTGGTGCCGGAAGACAAAGATCACTGCCGGGTATTCTTCTGGCGCATTCGTAAGGTCAAAGACTGGCAGCGCGACATGTGGCGCTTCATGTACCGCAATCGCCTGGAATCGTTGCATTGGGACGTGCTCGAGCAGGATCGCATCGTGCTTGAGAACATGGCGCCTAACGCCCGCGGCCGCGAATATCTGTACCAGCACGACGTCGGTCTTTCTCGCCTGCGCCGCCTGATGCAGAAAGAGGCGCAAAAACAGCTGGCGACGCTGCGCGAGCGGGAGGCGGCGCAGTGAACGGCCTGCTGAACGGTAAACGCATCGTGGTCACCGGCGCGGCGCGCGGCCTGGGCTACAGCTTCGCCGCCGCCATCGCGGCTGCCGGCGCGCAGGTGGTGATGTGCGACATTTTGGCGGATGAGCTGGCGGCGAGCGGCGCCGCGCTGCGCGAGCAGGGCGCTCAGGTGGAAACGCAAATCATCGATCTGGCGTCACCGGATTCGATCCGTTCGGCGTTCGAGAAGATCGCCGCAGGCGGCGGGATCGACGGCCTGGTGAACAACGCGGCGCTGGCGACCGGCGTCGGCGGCAAAACCATGATGGAATACGATATCGAACTGTGGGATCGGGTGATGCAGGTCAACGTGCGCGGCACCTGGCTGGTGAGCCAGGCGGCGGTGCCGCTGCTGGCGCGCAACCCGCACGCCAAGATCGTCAACGTGGCGTCGGACACCGCGCTGTGGGGCGCGCCGCGCCTGATGGCCTATGTTGCCAGTAAAGGCGCGCTGATCGCGATGACCCGATCGATGGCGCGTGAACTGGGTCCGCAGGGGATCTGCGTCAACGCCATCGCGCCGGGCCTGACGCGGGTGGAAGCTACCGAGTATGTCCCCGCCGAACGCCACCAGCTGTACGAGCAGGGGCGCGCGCTGGCCGGGGCGCAGCACCCGGACGATGTGAACGGTACGGTGCTTTATCTACTGTCGCCGCTGGCGAATTTCGTCACCGGTCAACTGCTGCCGGTCAACGGCGGCTTCGTATTCAACTGACGGCCCGCAGGGCAGGCGCACAGCGCAGGAGCGAGAGATGGCGGACGAGCAAGCATGTAAGTATCTGATCCCGGGCCTGGATCGCGGGTTGCAGTTGCTGCTGGCGTTTGGCGAGCAGCATAAGGAGATGACCTTCGCCGAGTTGCATCGCCTGGTCGATATGCCGAAGGCCACCGCTTATCGCGTGGTGCAGACGCTCGAACACCTGGGCTTTCTGGAGCGCAATCCGCGCACCAACACCTTTGCGCTCGGCATCAAGGTGCTGCGCCTCGGCTTCGAATATATCGCGTCGCTGGATGTGGCGCAGGCCGGCCAGCCGGTGATCGAACAGCTGCGCGATCGCAGCCAGTGCAGCAGCCATCTGGCGATCCGCGACGGGCGTGATGTGATCTATATCGCCCGCGTCAGCGCCGCCGGTTCGCAGATCAATCAGGTCAGCGTCGGCACCCGTTTGCCGGTGCACCAAACCTCGCTCGGCCGCATGTTGTTGACCAGCGCCACCCGCAGCGAGTTCGAACAACTCTATCCGGACGAGCAGCTGCCGGGCAACGCGCCGGGCACCCCGGCGGATCGCGAAACGCTGTGGCAGATGGTGCAGCAAGACAAGGCGCGCGGCTATGTGATCGGCGAATCATTCTTCCGCCACGGCATCTCCTCGATCGTCTACCCGATCTTCAACCGTGAGCAGCGGGTCGAGGCGGTGGTCAGCATCATGGTGCCGTCCGATGAGATCCCGAAAGCGGATCGCGAGCGGCTGCGCATGGAAGTGCGCGATGCGGCGGAGAAAATTTCCGGCTTCCTCGGCGCGCCGCCGCAGGCCAACGTCGGCTAACCGACAGGATCGACTCTTTCACTCAGGCAGGGATAAGGCCCACAGCAAACAGGGGCCGGGGTTCAGTCATGCCTGAAAACCGTATACAGCGAGAACGTGAGGCTGAGCAATGAGCGTAATCGGAATCGAAAAACTGGAGTTTGGCGTCGAAGATCTGCCAACCTGCGAAAAATTCATGCAAGACTTTGGCCTGCAGCCCGCCACGCAACATTGGGGCGAACCGCAGCGCGAATTCACTACCCTGAGCGGGGCGCAGGTCGTTCTGCACCCGTTGCAAAGCGCGGCGCTGCCTGCGGCGTTTGAAGGCGGTTCCACCCTGCGCCGCATGACATGGGGCGTGGCCTCGCCCGCCGAACTGGCGCGCCTGCAGCCGCGTTTGGCGTTGATGCCCGGCTTCCGTCAGGTGGGAGAAGAGTTGGAATGCCGCGATCCCAACGGCATGACGCTGCGCTTCGTCGTCAGCCGCCAGCAGGCGGTCGAGGTGCCGGTCACGCCGATCAACCAGTGGGGCGACGTGCGCCGCATCGATCAACCCAGCCCGGTCTATTCGCAGGCGCAGCCGATCAACATCGGCCACGTGGTGTTCTTCGTCGACGATCTGGCGGCGACCGAGCGTTTCTACCGCGAGCTGTTGGATTTCCAGGTTTCCGATCGCTATATCGATCGCGCCGTCTTCCTGCGCACCCAGGCGCGCGGCGGCCATCATAACCTGTTCCTGCTGAAGCTGCCGAACCGCCCACGCGGCCTGAATCACGTGGCGTTCACCGTGCGCGATATCCACGAAGTGATCGGCGGCGGCATCGCCATGAACAAAGAGCAGTGGAGCACCTTTATCGGCCCCGGCCGCCACCCGATCTCCTCGGCCTATTTCTGGTACGTCAACAGCCCGACCGGCGGCGCGTTCGAGTACTACACCAACGACGATTATCTGACGGAAAACTGGCAGCCGCGCGAGCTGGAGCATTCGCTGGTCTCCTTCACCGAATGGGCGGTAGAGGGCGGCATCGATCACGACACGCGCCGCCAGCATAAAAAAGCGGAGGCGTTATGAACCGGGCTGAACAGGCGGGCATCGTCATCGTCGGTGGCGGCCAGGCCGGCGGCTGGGCGGCCAAGACGCTGCGCGACCGCGGTTACAGCGGCCGGCTGACGGTTGTCAGCGACGAACCCTACGATTTTTACGAGCGGCCGCCGCTGTCGAAAGCGGCGTTGCTGGATGCCGCGGCGCCTCTCAGCCGGCTGTTCAGCGAACAGACGGTGGCGGAGTTGAATATCGACTGGCGCCGCCCGCTGCGCGCCGAGTCCATCGACGCCGAACAGCAAATCGTTACGCTCAGCGATGGGCAACGGCTGCAGTTCGAGCAGTTGCTGATCGCCACCGGCGGGCGGCCGCGTGTGCCGGGCGCCGCCTGGGCGCAGCACCCGCGCGTGATGACGCTGCGTTCCTGGGACGATGCGGCCCGGTTGCGGCAGGGGCTGCAGGGCTGTCGTCGCCTGGCGATCGTCGGCGGCGGTTGGATCGGGCTGGAGATCGCCGCTTCCGCGCGGCGTCTCGGCGCCGAGGTGACGGTGTTTGAACGCCAGCCTGCGCTGTGCATGCGCAGCGTCGGCGCCGATGTCTCGCAGGCGTTGCTCGAACTGCATCGCCGGCAGGGCGTCACGGTGCTGTGCGGCTGCGGCGAGATCTCGCTGGAAGATCGCGACGGCGCCGCCTGGATCGGCAGCGAAGTCAGCGATCCGCAGGCCTTCGATCTGGTGGTGGTGGGGATCGGCGTCGAGCTGAATCTCGAACTGGCGCGCAGCGCCGGGCTGGCGATCGAGTCCGGCATTGTGGTCGACGGCCAGGGGCGCACCAGCCATCCGGCGATCTTCGCCGCCGGCGACGTGGCGCGTCACCCGACGCTTGGCCTGTGCCTGCAGTCCTGGGCCTACGCGCAAAATCAGGCCATCAGCACCGCCTGCGCGATGCTCGACGCCTTCGCCGCCCCGTATGACGACGTGGCCTGGCTGTGGTCGGATCAATATGACGTCAATATCCAGATCCTCGGCGTGCCGAGCGGCGGCGTGCATCATGTGGTGCGCCGCACACCGCAGTCGCAGGTGTTCTTCACGCTGAACGCCGATCGGCAGCTGGTGCAGATGGTGGCGTTCAACGACGCGCGCACCATCAAACTCGGCAAGCGTTGGCTGGCGAGCGGCCGGGTGCTGGATCCGCAGCAACTGGCGGATGCGGAGTTTTCTTTGATGGCGTTGAAATAACGCCCGAACCTCGGGAGCGTTTTATGACTACGCAAGACATTGACGCCCGCGCTGGACGGGCGGGGGAAACCGTTGCCGAAAATCCGCAGCAGCGGGTGCGCTGGTCGGTGCCGATCGCGCTGTTCGCCTGCGTGCTGCTGGCGTTTTTCGACAAGATCAGCATCGCGGCGCTGTTTTCCGACGCCGAGTTTCAGCAGGCATTGGGCATTGGTTTTGACCCGGCGCGGCTGGGCTTGCTGATGAGCGCGTTTCTGTTCTCCTACGGCATTTCCTCAATGCTGCTCAGCGGCATCGGCGATCGGCTTAATCCGGTCAAGGTATTGATTGGCATGATGGTGGTGTGGGGCGTGCTGATGGTGTTGATGGGGCTGGTGCGTTCCTATCACGCCATGATGACGCTGCGCATCCTGCTCGGCATCGCCGAAGGGCCGTTGCTGCCGATGGCCTACGCCATTATTCGTCAGGCTTTCCCGCCGCAGCTGCAGGCGCGCGCCACCATGCTGTGGTTGCTCGGCACGCCGCTGGGGGCCGCGCTCGGCTTCCCGGTCACCCTGTACATCCTCAATACCTTCGACTGGCAGGCCACCTTCTTCTTTATGGCGTTTCTGACGTTGCCGGTGATGTTGCTGGTGCTGTTCGGCATGCGCCACCTGAACGTATCGCGTCCGGCGGCGGCGGCCAAACCGGCGGTGTCCGAACGCAAACAGCACCGCCGCGAGCTGCTGCGCAGTCCGCACTTTTGGATGATCTGCCTGTTCAACATCGCCTTTCTGACCTACCTGTGGGGCATGAACGGCTGGTTGCCGAGCTACCTGATCAAGGGCAAAGGCATTCATCTGGAGCATGCCGGTTACCTCTCTTCGCTGCCGTTCATCGCCATGCTGCTCGGCGAAGTGCTGGGCGCCTGGCTGTCGGACAAGCTGGATCGCCGCGCGCTGGCCTGCTTCCTGTCGCTGTGCGGCGCCGGCCTCGGTCTGGCGGTGGTGCTGCACCTGCAGGGCACCTACAGCGTGATCGCCGCCATGGCCTTCAGCACCTTTATGTGGGGCGCCGGCGCGCCGAATATTTTCGCGCTGTTGGCGAAGGCCACCAGCAGCAAGGTGAGCGCCACCGCCGGCGGCATCTTCAATGGGTTGGGCAATTTTGCCGGCGCGCTGGCGCCGGTGCTGATGGGGGCGCTGATCGCCGCCACCGGCAATATGGATAACGGCCTGCTGTTCCTGGTGGTGATGGCGTTCGTCGGCTGCCTCATTCTGCTGCCGTTACTGAGAAAGTACTGAATTAACAATTAATAAGCCCAATGGATTTCATGCTGTGGCTAGGCGGCAAGTTCGTGAGTCTCCAGGAGCTTACTGCGGTAAGTGACTGGTGCGAACGAATGCAGCCAACAACGCGACAGCGTGAAAGACGAAGGGGATAACCATTTGATTCAACAGAGGAGTGACAACATGTCTCAGGTTGAGAACAAAGCCGGCGTCAAGCCGCAGGATCTGTCGATGGAAAACTGGGTGGAGTCGCGCATTGCCCGTTTCGAAGGCCGCAAATATGACTGGAACGCGCTGAAATTCCAGGCCGATTTTGACCCGAAATACCGCCGCGCGCAGATGCGCTACATCGGCACCGGCGCCACCGGCGTGGCCAGCGACGCCAACACCATTCCGGCGGGCAACTTCACCTTCTCCACCATGGTGCTGCCGTCGAAGTGCGAGGGCCCGCTGCACCTGCACGACGACGTGGAAGAAGTGTTCTTCATGCTGAAAGGCAGCATCACGCTGATGATCCAGGATGGGGAAGAGTATTACGAAACCAGGCTGAAAGAGCGCGATCTGATCTCGGTGCCGGCGGGGGTGTATCGCGGCCTGTTCAACCACGGCGAGGAAGAGGCGCTGATGTGCGTGATGCTCGGCACCGCCAAGCCGGAGATCCCGACCTATCCGGCGGATCACCCGCTGTCCAAAGTGAAGCGCAACTGATGAACGGCCTGGCGCAACGCCAACGGGCGCGCTGCGGGGCGTACACCCTGAGCTGGCGCGAGGCCGGGCAGGGGCGGCCGGTGGTGTTGCTGCACGGCATCAGCTCCGGATCCGCCTCGTGGATCAAGCAGTTCAACGATAACGGCCTGACGGACGGCCACCGTCTGTTGGCGTGGGACGCGCCGGGCTACGGCGGCAGCCTGCCGTTGGCGGATCCGCAGGCCGATGCCGCCGGTTATGCGGCGGCGTTGGCGGCGCTGATTGATGAGCTGCAGCTGGTGCAGCCGCTGATCGTCGGCCATTCGCTGGGGGCGCTGATCGGTAGCGCCTATGCCGCCGGCTATCCGGATGGGCTGTGCGGGCTGGTGTTGGCGGATCCGGCGCAGGGCTATGCCACGGCGCCGGAGGAAAAACGCCGGCAGGTGTACGGCCAGCGCCAGCAGATGATAGAGACGCTGGGGCCGGTGGGCTACGGCGAGCAGCGGGCGGCGGCCTTGCTGCGTGAAGGGGCGGATCCGCAGGATATCGCCTGGGTGCGCAACGGCATGCAGCAGCTCGATCCCGACGGTTTTCTGAGTGCCGCCTGGATGTTGGCCAACGATGATATCGGCCGCTATCTGGCGCGCTATCGCGGCCCGCTGGAGGTGTGGTGCGGTGAACAGGATCGCATTACGCCACCGGAGAAGGCGGCCGAGCTGGCGCGCGAGCAGGACGCGACGCTGCGTCTGATCGCCGCCGCCGGTCATGCCAGCTACCTCGATGCGCCGGCGTGTTTCAACCGCTATCTGCGGGACTTTACGGGAGCAATCCAACGATGAATTTTCAGCTTGAGGATCGGGTGGCGGTGGTGACCGGCGGCTCGTCGGGCATCGGTTTTGAAACCCTGAAGCTGCTGCTGGCCGAAGGGGCGAAAGTGGCGTTCTGCGGCCGCGATCAGGACAAACTGGCCGGCGCAGCAGCCAGCCTGCGCGCGGACTTCCCGCAGGCGGATATCCTGGCGCTGCGCTGCGACGTGCTGGACGCGCAGCAGGTGGCGCAGTTCGCCGCTCAGGTGACGGCGCATTTCGGCGGCGTGGATCTGCTGATCAACAACGCTGGTCAGGGCTTCGTCGCCCATTTTGACCAGACGCCGCGCGAGGCCTGGCTGCATGAGGCCGAGCTGAAGCTGTTCGGCGTGATCAACCCGGTGCAGGCGTTCTTACCGGCGCTGGAACGATCGGAGATCGCGTCTATCACCTGCGTGAACTCGCTGCTGGCGCTGCAGCCGGAAGAGCACATGATCGCCACCTCGGCGGCGCGCGCCGCGCTGCTCAACATGACGCTGACGCTGTCGAAAGAGCTGGTGGGCAAAGGCATTCGGGTTAACTCGATCTTGCTGGGGATGGTGGAGTCGGGCCAGTGGCGCCGCCGTTTCGAAGAGCGCAGCGATAAAGATCAAAGTTGGGAGCAGTGGACGGCGGCCATCGCCGAACGGCGCGGCATCCCGATGAAACGCCTGGGCAAGCCGCAGGAGCCGGCGCAGGCGCTGTTGTTCCTCGCTTCGCCGCTGGCTTCCTTTACCACCGGCGCGGCGCTGGACGTTTCCGGCGGCTTTAACCGCCATGTGTAGCAGGGGCCGAGAAAGATGAAGAAGATCATGATGATTGGCTACGGCGCGATGGCGAAGGAAGTGATCGCCCGTCTGCCGGAAGGCGTGGAGGTTGGCTGGATCCTGGCGCGCGCAGCTCATCATGCGGCGATCGCCGAGGCTTTTGACGGGCGGGTGCAGGCGCTGACCCATCCGGAGCAGTGTTCGCAGCGGCCGGATCTGGTGCTGGAGTGCGCCAGCCAGCAGGCGGTGGCGGAGTTTGGCGAGGCGGTGCTGCAGCGCGGTTGGCCGCTGGCGGTGGTCTCGACCGGCGCGCTGGCGGACGCCGCATTGCAACAGCGGCTGCAGCAGGTTTGCCGCCGCCATCACGGGCAGCTGATCGTGCTGTCCGGCGCGGTGGCGGGGATGGACGGGCTGGCGTCGGCGCGTGAAGGCGGGTTGGAGAGCGTGACCTATCAGGCCAGCAAGAGCCCGGCCAGCTGGCGCGGCAGCCCGGCGGAGCAACTGATCGACCTCGATGCGGTGCGCGAGGCGCAGGTATTTTTTGAAGGCTCGGCGCGCGAAGCGGCGCGTTTGTTCCCGGCCAACGCCAACGTGGCGGCCACTATTGCGCTCAACGGTCTGGGGATGGACGCCACCCGGGTGCGCCTGCAGGTCGATCCCGCCACCCGGCGCAACACCCATCGCCTGCAGGTGTGCGGCGACTTTGGCGAGTTTCACATTGAGCTGAGCGGCAACCCGCTGGCGAGCAATCCCAAAACATCAACCCTGGCGGCGCTGAGCGCGGTACAAGCCTGCCGCCGTCTGGTGGACGGCGGTTTTATTGCCTGAACGGCAGGAGCGGAGCATGGAACGATTGAATATTTTTGTCGCCGGGCGCTGGCGTGAAGGGCGCGGCGAAGAGATGGCTTCGGTATTCCCGGCCGACGGCAGCGTCAACGCGCGGCTGCGCGCCGCTAACGTCGAAGATGTCAACGAGGCGGTAGAGGCGGCGGAAAAGGCCTGGCGCGCGCCGGAATGGCGCGGGCTGGTGCCGCACCAACGCGCCTCAATTCTCTACCGCGTGAGCAACCTGATCCTGGCGCAGCAGGAACAGCTGGCCGAGCTGCAGACTCGCGACAACGGCAAACCGCTGGCGGAAACTCGCGGCCTGGTGGCCAGCGCGGCGGCGACCGCGCGCTACTTCGCCGCCGCCTGCGAGGTGTTGGAAGGCGAGCTGCCGACCCCGCGCAGCGCCGAAGTGATGACGCTCAGTCAGTATCAACCGATGGGGGTGATCGCCGCCATTATGCCGTGGAACTCACCGATCGCCAGCGAAATGCAGAAGGTGGCGCCGGCGCTGGCGGCGGGCAACGCCGTGGTGCTCAAACCGGCCGAAGCCACGCCGCTGATGGCGCTGAAGCTGGCCGAGCTGTTCGAACAGGCGGGGCTCCCTGCCGGGCTGCTCAGCGTGCTGCCGGGCAAAGGTTCGGTGATCGGCGAGGCGTTGGCGCGCCATCCGCTGGTGAAGAAGATCGCCTTTACCGGCGGGACCGGCACCGGGCGCCATTTGGCGCACATCGCCGCTGACAAGCTGATCCCCACCTCGCTGGAGCTGGGCGGTAAATCGCCGACCATCGTGCTGGAGGACGCCGATCTGGAGCAGGCGGCGCGCGGCATCTGTTACGGCATTTTTAGCTCCGCCGGCCAGGCGTGCATCGCCGGTTCACGGCTGTTCGTGCATCGTTCGCTGTATCAGCCGCTGCTGGCGCGCTTGACCGAACTGACGGCGGGGCTGCGCATCGGCAACCCGCTGGTGCCGGGCGTGCATCTCGGCCCGCTGATCAGCGCCAAACATCGGCAAAGCGTGGCGGACTACGTGGCGTTGGCGCGGCAGGAGGGCGGCCGGGTGAGCATCGGCGGCGAAGCGCCGGCCGATCCGCAACTGGCGAGCGGCAGCTATTACCTGCCGACCATTATCGAAGGTTTGAACAACGATGCCCGCGTGTGCCAGGAGGAGATCTTCGGCCCGGTGCTGGTGGCGCTGCCGTTCGACGACGAGCAACAGCTGATCGAACAGGCCAACGACTCGGTGTACGGCCTGGCGGCCGGCATCTGGAGCCGCGATTTCCCGCGGGCGATGGCGCTGGCGGAGCGGCTGGAAACCGGCACCGTCTGGATCAACACCTACAAAACGTTCTCGATTTCCACGCCGTTCGGCGGTTTCAAGGAAAGCGGACTGGGCCGCGAAAAGGGCCTGAACGGCATCAAGGCCTACATGCAGCAGAAAAGCGTGTATCTGGCGCTGAGCCATCAGGTGAACCGCTGGAGCGACTAGGCCGACACCTCTACGCATAACCCTAATAACGATTACCCTAAGAAGGCAGATGATGAGCGATAAAATCACGGTTGGCGAGGCGATAGCCCGGACTCTGGAACAGTACGCGGTGTCGGCGATGTACGGCATCATTTCGATTCATAATCTGCCGATCGCCGATGCGGTGGGGCAGCGCGATAAAATTCGCTTCGTGCCGGCGCGCGGCGAAGCGGGCGCGGTCACCATGGCCGACGCGCACGGGCGTTTCTCCGGCCTGGGCGTGGCGTTGACCAGCACCGGCGCCGGCGCCGGCAACGCGGTGGGGGCGATGATTGAGGCGCTCAACGCCAACACGCCGCTGTTGCATATCACCGGCCAGGTGGAAAAAGCCTATCTGGACGCCGACGCCGGTTTTATTCATGAAACCCGCGATCAGCTCGGCTTCCTGCGCGCCTGCTCCAAGCGCGCTTACCGGGTCAATTCGCCGGAGCAGGCGGTGGCGGTGATCCAGCGAGCGATCCTGGATGCGCAAACCGTGCCCTGCGGCCCGGTGGCGGTCGAGATCCCGATCGATATTCAAAGCAGCCTGGTGTCCCGCTCGGTGCTGGCCGAACCGTTGGCGCCGGCGCCGCTGCCGAAGGCGGACGCCGCAGCGGTGGAGCGGCTGCATCAGCGGCTGAAACAGGCCAAGCGCCCGCTGTTATGGTTGGGCGGCGGTGCGCTGGCCTGCGGCGACGCGGTGCGCAAGCTGGCGGACGCCGGCGTGGCGGTGATCTCCAGCACCCACGGGCGCGGCATTCTGCCGGACAGCCATCCGCGCAGCCTGCGGGCGTTCCACAACTCGCCGAGCATTGAAGCGATCCTGACGCAGTGCGACCTGACGCTGGTGGCCGGTTCGCGCCTGCGCAGTAATGAAACCCGCACCTGGACGCTGCCGCTGCCGCGCCCGTTGGTGCAAATTGACATCGATCCGGCGGCGGCCAACCGCAACTACCTGGCCGATGAACAGATCAATGGCGACTGTGCGGCGCTGCTGACGGCGCTGGCGGCGCGGTTGACCCCTGGCGAGAAGGTGAGCGCCGAGTGGGATGCCGAGATCGCTGGAGCGGTGCAGCAGGCTGAGAGCGCGCTGCGCCAGCAGTCCGGCGAATACGCCAAACTCAATGACGCCATCGACGCCGCGCTGCCGCAGGACGGGCTGTTGGTGCGCGATATCACCGTTTCCGGCAGCGTCTGGGGCAGCCGGCTGTTCCGGGCGATCTCGCCGCTGTGCAACATACACTCGCTGGCTGGCGCCATTGGAATGGGGCTGCCGATGGCGATCGGCACCGCAATCGCCAACCCGCAGCGCAAGGTAGTGGGGCTGGTGGGCGATGGCGGTCTGGCGCTGGGCCTGGGGGAACTGGCGACCATGGCGCAGGAACAGGTGAACATCACCCTGCTGATCATGAACGACGGCGGTTATGGCGTGATGCGTGGCATTCAGGACAAGTACTTCGCTGGGCGCCAGTATTACAACGAACTGCATACGCCGGCCTTTACTCAAATTGCCGAAGCGATGGGGTTGAAAGCCTGGAAGGTGGACGCGGCGTCGCAGTTCAACGGCGTGCTGGCCGAGGCGATCAGTTACCCGGGGCCGTCGGTGGTCGAGGTGGACATGAAGCGGGTCGGGCCGCTGACCTTCGCCGGGCCGCCGCAGAAAACCCTGTATTGATACGATAAAAAACGCCCGGCGGTTGCCGGGCGTTCTCGTTGTTACTTCTCTGCTGCGATGCGATCGCGAATGTGCTGCGCGCGCGCTTGGGAAGATGGGTGATCGTCGAACATGCTGCTCTGACGGCCGGCTTCCATTTGGGCCAGTTTTTCGAAGCTGGTGGCCAAGCCGTTCGGATCGATGCCGCGTTTTTTCAGCAGATCGAACGAGTAATCATCCGCTTCGCTTTCCTGCTTCTGCGAGAACTGGGCGCTGACCAGCTTCTCGCCGATATCCGCCAGCTGCGACTGCGACAGCGAGCCGATGACGCCGCCGGCGGAGGACGCCGCGGTGCGCAGCGCCACGGTGCCGTAAGCCACCTGCATCGCTTTACGGGTGTGGCCCAGCGCCACGTGGCCCATTTCGTGGCCCAGCACGCCTTCCACTTCGTTGTCGTTCATCATGTCCATCAGGCCGCTGTAGACGCGGATACAGCCGTTGGCCATCGCCCAGGCGTTGACGTCTTTGGTCACGTAGACCTTGTAGTTGGCCGGGGTGCCGTTGATGTTGTCGCCCAGCGCCGCGGCGATTTTGTTGAGACGCTTGGCGTAGGTGCTGCCGGCCGGCGCGATTTGTGCCTTGCTGTCCATCTCGGCGCAGGATTTATCACTCAGGGCCTTAACGTCGTCGTTGCTCAGGGTCGCCGCCTGGAACGCCTGCGCGCCGGACTGCATCAAGGTTTCGGTATTCAGGTTTTGACAGCCGGTTGCCAAGGTGGCAATGCCCAACGCAATCAAAGAGGTACGAATTTTCATAACGCCATCTTCCTGTGAAGGTAACAAGGTAAAAGAGTCATTTTGCTTTGAGGAAATCTTGTCGCAAGAGCCTAGTGTACGCCAGCTAAGGCGAGAATAGTGTTATTCCGAAAAAGCGTCCAATCGTGCTAATAAGTGGTGAACTCGCTCTCATTTGGCATTAGGGATTGCCGTTGTGATGTGGAGTCTGAGAAAATAGGGAACTTGACTGCTTTTTTTATCCGACCTGGAGTAAAACATGTCCTCTCGTAAAGAGCTTGCCAACGCTATCCGCGCACTCAGCATGGACGCCGTACAAAAAGCAAATTCCGGCCACCCGGGGGCCCCTATGGGCATGGCGGACATCGCCGAAGTCCTGTGGCGTGACTATCTCAACCACAACCCGACTAACCCGCACTGGGCTGACCGCGACCGTTTCGTGCTCTCCAACGGCCACGGCTCCATGTTGATTTACAGCCTCCTGCACCTCACCGGCTATGACCTGCCGATGCGCGAGCTGGAAAACTTCCGTCAGCTGCATTCCAAAACCCCGGGCCACCCGGAGTTCGGCTACACCCCGGGCGTTGAAACCACCACCGGCCCGCTGGGCCAGGGCATCGCCAACGCCGTCGGCTTCGCCATCGCCGAACGCACCCTGGCGGCGCAGTTCAACCGCCCCGGCCACGACATCGTCGACCACCACACCTACGCCTTCATGGGCGACGGCTGCATGATGGAAGGCATCTCGCACGAAGTCTGCTCCCTGGCCGGCACCCTCAAGCTCGGCAAGCTGACCGCCTTCTACGATGACAACGGCATCTCCATCGACGGCCACGTCGACGGCTGGTTCACCGACGACACCGCCCTGCGTTTCGAAGCCTACGGCTGGCACGTGGTGCGCAACGTCGACGGCCACAACCCGGACGCCATCAAGGCCGCGATTGAAGAAGCCCGCAAGGTGACCGACAAGCCGTCGCTGCTGATGTGCAAGACCGTTATCGGCTTCGGTTCGCCGAACAAGGCCGGCACCCATGACGTGCACGGCGCCGCGCTGGGCGCCGCCGAAGTGGCCGCCACCCGCGAAGCGCTGGGCTGGAAATACGCCGCCTTTGAAATCCCGCAGGACATCTACGCTCAGTGGGACGCCAAAGAAGCCGGTCAGGCCAAAGAAGCGGCCTGGAACGACAAGTTCGCCGCCTACGCCAAGGCCTTCCCGGAACTGGCCGCCGAGTTCAAGCGCCGCATGAACGGCGAGCTGCCGGCCGACTGGAAAGCCGACGCCAAAGCGTTCGTGGAAAAACTGCAGGCCAACCCGGCCAACATCGCCAGCCGCAAGGCGTCGCAGAACGCGCTGGAAGCGTTCGGCAAGGTGCTGCCGGAGTTCCTGGGCGGCTCCGCCGACCTGGCGCCGAGCAACCTGACCATGTGGTCCGGCTCGAAAGCGCTGAACGTTGACCCGGCGGGCAACTACATTCATTACGGCGTGCGCGAGTTCGGCATGACCGCCATCACCAACGGCATCGCGCTGCACGGCGGCTTCCTGCCGTACTCGGCGACCTTCCTGATGTTCGTGGAATACGCCCGCAACGCGGTGCGCATGGCGGCGCTGATGAAGCTGCGCAACGTGTTCGTCTACACCCACGACTCCATCGGTCTGGGCGAAGACGGCCCGACTCACCAGCCGGTGGAGCAGCTGGCGAGCCTGCGCGTGACCCCGAACATGAGCACCTGGCGCCCGTGTGACCAGGTGGAATCGGCGGTGGCGTGGCAGTACGGCATCGAGCGCAACGACGGCCCGACCACCCTGGTGTTCTCGCGCCAGAACCTGACCCAGCAGCCGCGCACCGCAGAGCAGCTGGCGAACGTGTACCGCGGCGGCTACGTGCTGAAAGACTGCGCGGGCACGCCGGACGTCATCCTGATCGCCACCGGCTCCGAAGTGGGCATCACGGTGGAAGCGGCGGACAAGCTGACCGCGGCGGGCCGCAAGGTGCGCGTGGTGTCGATGCCGTCGACCGACGCGTTCGACAAGCAGGATGCGGCGTACCGCGAGTCGGTGCTGCCGGCGGCGGTGACGGCGCGCGTGGCGGTGGAAGCGGGTATCGCGGACTACTGGTACAAGTACGTGGGGCTGAACGGCGCCATCGTGGGCATGACCACCTTCGGTGAGTCGGCGCCGGCGGAGCAGCTGTTCGCCGAGTTCGGCTTCACCGTGGACAACGTGGTGGCGAAGGCGCAGGCGCTGCTGAAGTAAGCGGTCTGGCGCAAGCCGATAAAAAAGCCGGTCATCATGACCGGCTTTTTTTAT
>NZ_JVEL01000543.1:0-7128 GCF_001076875.1 Serratia sp. 506_PEND | reverse complement strand
TCTGCAGGAACAGATACATCACCAGGAACACCAGCAGGATGGCTTCCAGCAGCGTTTTCACCACGTCCTTGATCGAGGCTTTGACGAACGGGGTGGTTTCATAGGCCACTTTGGCCTCCAGCCCGTGCGGGAAGTATTGCGACAACTCGGCGATCTTGTCCTTCACCAACTGGTCGGTTTGCAGTTCGTTGGCGCCGGAGGCCAGCTTGATGTTCATGCCCGCGGCCTGCATGCCGTTGTAGCGGCTGAGGTAGTTGTAGTTCTCGCCGCCCAGTTCGACGGTGGCGACGTTGCCCAGCGTCACCAGCGAGCCGTCCTGATTGACCCGCAGGGTGATCTGGCGGAACTGTTCCGGCGTCTGGAGCTGCGACTGGGCGTTGATGGTGGCGTTCAACGCCTGTTTATCGACCGATGGCGTGCCGCCCAACTGGCCGACCGCCACCTGGGCGTTCTGGGATTGAATGGCCTTGACCACGTCCTGGGTCGTGAGCTGGTAGCTGTTGAGCTTGTTGGGATCGAGCCAGATGCGCATGGCGTATTGCGAGCCATACACGTCCATGCTGCCGACGCCGTTGATGCGGCTGAGCGGATCCTGCAGGTTGGAGACGATGTAATCGGCGATGTCCTGCTTGTCCATGCTGTTGTCGGTGGAGACGAACGCCACCATCATCAGCGTGGTGTCGCCGGATTTCGAGACCGTGACCCCCTGATTCTGCACCGCCTGCGGCAAACGTTTGATCGCCGCCTGCAGCTGGTTTTGCACCTGCTGCATCGCCTCGTTGGGATCGGTGCCGGCTTCGAACGTCAGCGTGACGGTCGCCTGGCCGGTATTGGTGCTCTGCGACGACATATACATCATGTTGTCGAGGCCGGTCATATTTTGCTCAATGATTTGGGTGACGGTGTTTTCCAGCGTTTGCGCCGAAGCGCCTGGGTAAGTTGCGCTGATGCGCACGTTCGGCGGCGCCAAATTCGGGTATTGTTCTACCGGTAAAGAAAAAATCGCCAATGCCCCGGTCAGGCAAAGAATAATTGCCAGCACCCAGGCGAAAATCGGGCGATCAATAAAAAAATTGGCCATGCAGCGCGAACCTCGTTATGACTTGTTCTATCTTTAAAACGCATCGGAAATATGCATTTCAGCGGCAGGGAAGGATTCCGGCGCTATTGCACTTTACTCGGGATAGTCGAGGAAAGCGTGGAGAAAAAAAGGAGATAGTGTAAATAACGGTAGCGGAAAACGGCGCGGATGCACCGACGCCGATAATTGGACGCTATTAAGACATTTTTATTACTATCAAAGGCCTTGCGCATCTCTTCGCCGCAGGCAACCGAAAGTAAAAACTGGATTCACCTTACAGCAGGAGCTTGGCATGGGGATTAACCCGGTATTTGCCCGTCGGCTTTATTTATGCTGGCTGATCAGCCACAGTGAACGGCCCAATGTGCCGCGGTTGATGGCGCTGACCGGTTGGCCGCGCCGCACGTTGCAGGATGTACTGAAGGCGCTGCCCGGCATGGGCGTCGAGCTGCAGTTCGTGCAGCAGGGCGTGCGCAACAACGACGGTTTTTATCAGTTGGAAAGCTGGGGGCCGTTCAACAAGAGCTGGGTGCATCAGCATCATCAGGCGCTGCTCGGCGCCATCGAGTAGGCGGCCCCGGCGTATTGGCCGGGGCGGGGCGATCAGTGGCTTTTGTACTCCAGGTACATCACCGTCGCCGCCACGCGAGAACGCACGTCCAGTTTGCGCAGTATGTTGCGGATGTGCACCTTCACGGTTTCTTCAGAGATATGCAACTGCGCCGCCACCTGTTTGTTGGACAGGCCGCGCGCCACCTCTTGCAAGACGTCCAGTTCGCGTTCGGTCAAGGCGGTGAAGGGATCGCGCTGCTCGCTGCGCGCCAGCAAATAGTCGGCCATGGCGTCGCTGATCACGTTTTGCCCCTCGGCGGCGGCGCTGATGTGTTCCAGCAGCTGCTCCGGTTCACTGTCTTTCAGCAGATAGCCGTCGGCGCCGGCGTCGATCAGCGCATACAGATCGCTGCGCGCGTCGGAGACCGTCAGCACGATGATGCGCGCGTCCACGCCTTCGTCGCGCAGAGCCCGCAGCGTATCCAGCCCGGACATGCCCTTCATGTTCAGATCCAACAAGATCACGTCCGGCGCGTGCTGCAGCGCCAGCGCAACCGCCTCGCTGCCGTTGCCGGCCTCCGCCACCACGCCAAATCGCGCATCCAGTCCCAGCAGTTGTTTGATGCCGCGCCGCATCAACGGATGATCGTCAACGATCATGACTCGGTATTGCTTCATCACCATGAAAAATGCTCCCTGTAGCAAGTAAAGCCACTCAAACGCGCCCGCAGGCGTGCTTCACAGTGGGACTGTCTCTTCAAAAATAGCGGCATTCTGCACCGCAAACCTCTCCGGGCGGCCTTCTGCCCGGCGGCAACCGTAACGCAGAGTGAACAGCCGCAAGGTCAGGGCGAGAATGTCAGGCAGACCGCCGTGCCGCCGCCGCTTCTGCGCCGGATGCGCAGCGTTCCTCCCAGTCGCGCCGCGCGTTCGCTCATGATGGTCAAGCCGTAATGCCCTTCCGGTTCTTCCAGACTGGCGATGCCGCAACCGTCGTCGGTAATGCTGAATACGTTGTCGCCTGCGGCATTGACCTCGCAACACACCGCGATCTCGTTCGCTCCGGCGTGCTTGACGGCATTGAGTACCGCTTCGCGCACGATCTGCAGCGCGTGCACCTGCTGTTGGGCGTTGAGCGCCTGCGAGGGCAGCCGACAGTGTAACTGAATCCGCGCGGGGGTTAGCGCCTTTAATGGCTGCAACAGTTGCTCCAGCGCGGCATTCAGATCCGCCTCCTGAATGTTGAGGCGGAAGGTGGCCAGCAATTCTCTCAGCTGGCGATAGGCATCGGCCAGCGTGCGATCGAAATCGTCGATAATCGTCTGTGCCGCCGGATCGTCGGCGGCGCGCCGGAGCAGCGTCAGCTGGATGCGCAGGAACGACAGCGTCTGCGCCAGCGAATCGTGCAGCTCGCGGGCGATGGTCCCACGCTCTTCCATCAACAGCAGATATTGGTGCTGCTTTTGCGCCCGGTTGAAGTAGACGCCGCGCCCCAGCATGTTGGCCAGGCTCTGCATCAGGTGAGGATGCGGCGGCTGCGCTTCGGGCTGCCATCGCAATTCACCCAACAGTTTATCGCCTTGGGTGATCGGCAGCGCGCTCCAGGTTTGCGTCGGCGCCGGCTCTCCTTCGTTCAATTGCCACTGGCCATGATCGTCCGCCACGTTCAACCGGATGCAGCGCAGTCGTTCGCTTTGGCGCACGATGCGCAGCACATTCTCGAATGCCTGCTGATCGATCTGGCGCACGCTCAGCGCCTGTGAACAGCGATACAGCACCTCCAGCGTTTCGTTGGCCTGCTGCAGGCGCTGGGTTTTTTCCTGCACTTTCAGCTCCAGCGACTGATAGAGCCGGGCCAGCTCGTCCGACATGGCGCTGAAGGTTTGCGACAGCACGCCGAGCTCGTTCGGCAGCGCCACGTCCAGCTGCGGGTGGCGAAAGTCGCGCTGTTGCACGCGCTGGCTGGCGTCGACCAGGTGCTGCAGCGGCGTGACCACCTGGCGGCGCATAAAGCGGATGCAGAACAGCACCAGGCCGATGATGGCGGCGTAACCCAGTACGCTGACGGCGGCCACCAGGGTGAGTTTCAACTCGGAATAACGCTGCAGAGCGGAAACAAAATGATCGACGCGGTTGACGTAGCCGGCGACCTCTGCCCGGTAGGCGGCGGCTTGCCCGTCGCGGATCTGCCGCTCCATCGCTTGCCATGTTCGTTGCAGCGCCAGATAGTGGTTGCGCACCTCGGCCGGGACGTAAAAGCGTGCCAGCTTTTGCAGCGCCGGCGCCTGCAAAGATTGCCGATACTGCTGCAGGTGCAGCTCCAGCTCCGGGCTCTGTCGATCGAGATCAAAGGCCAGGCGGTAGCTTTGCATGCGCAGCGAACCGGCGATGTTGATCGCCTCGGCATCGCTCTGGCTGCCGGCGACGGTCGTCAACGCCAACCCGGTGGCGAGCACCGACAGTATCACGATGCCGAACAGCGCCCTGGCCAGGCTGCCGGTCACGGAACGTTTAACAAGCAATCACGGAATCCTTTTCTCTCAGGTGAGGGCTGCGCCAGTTTCATTCGAAAGCAAAACTATAACTTTTGCAACTAAATTGCACCGCGATTTGTATCAAGTTGTCAACAAAACGGGAACAATTGTCGTCGTGTAATCAAATGAATAGCGAAATGCCCGCCGATGTTCAGCCGCCGCCCGGTTTCCACTGAGGATTTGTCTTTGCGGATGCGATTCGTCTGTCAGATTATGCGTCTGCCCACGATGTCTTTTTAATCCTGGTTTGCCCGGAGAGGCGTTGTGATTTTTGTTGCAAATCGTCTGCTGCGGCGCAGCGTAATCGCGGTATGATTTTCACGTTGCAACTCAAGGAAAAAGGGTCATGTCGTCGAAAATTGAGAATGTGAAGAAAGAGCTGTTGTCGGACAACTGGTATGTGCTGAACAAGTACACGTTCGATCTGAAACGCAAAAACGGCGGTTCGGTGCAACAGGTGCGCGAGGTTTACGATCGCGGCAACGGCGCCACCATTTTGCTGTACAACCGCGCCAAGGGCACGGTGGTGCTGACCAACCAGTTCCGCATGCCGACCTACGTCAACGGCAACGAAAGCGGCATGCTGCTCGAGGCCTGCGCTGGCCTGCTGGACGCCGATTCGCCGGAGCAGTGCGCGCGCCGCGAAGCGGTGGAAGAGACCGGTTTTCAGGTGGGCGAGGTCAAGAAAATCTTCGAAGCCTACATGTCGCCGGGCGGCGTGACCGAGATCGTGCACTTCTTTATCGCCGAATACCATGACGATGAGCGGCGCGCGGCCGGCGGCGGCATTGAAGATGAAGATATTGAGGTGATTGAACTGCCGTTCAGCGACGCGGTGGCGATGATCGCCGACGGCCGGATTAAAGACGGCAAGACCATCATGCTGCTGCAGTATTTGCAGATTCATCGGGTGATGGAATAAAAAAAGCCGGTCATGATGACCGGCTTTTTTATCGGCTTGCGCCAGACCGCTTACTTCAGCAGCGCCTGCGCCTTCGCCACCACGTTGTCCACGGTGAAGCCGAACTCGGCGAACAGCTGCTCCGCCGGCGCCGACTCACCGAAGGTGGTCATGCCCACGATGGCGCCGTTCAGCCCCACGTACTTGTACCAGTAGTCCGCGATACCCGCTTCCACCGCCACGCGCGCCGTCACCGCCGCCGGCAGCACCGACTCGCGGTACGCCGCATCCTGCTTGTCGAACGCGTCGGTCGACGGCATCGACACCACGCGCACCTTGCGGCCCGCCGCGGTCAGCTTGTCCGCCGCTTCCACCGTGATGCCCACTTCGGAGCCGGTGGCGATCAGGATGACGTCCGGCGTGCCCGCGCAGTCTTTCAGCACGTAGCCGCCGCGGTACACGTTCGCCAGCTGCTCTGCGGTGCGCGGCTGCTGGGTCAGGTTCTGGCGCGAGAACACCAGGGTGGTCGGGCCGTCGTTGCGCTCGATGCCGTACTGCCACGCCACCGCCGATTCCACCTGGTCACACGGGCGCCAGGTGCTCATGTTCGGGGTCACGCGCAGGCTCGCCAGCTGCTCCACCGGCTGGTGAGTCGGGCCGTCTTCGCCCAGACCGATGGAGTCGTGGGTGTAGACGAACACGTTGCGCAGCTTCATCAGCGCCGCCATGCGCACCGCGTTGCGGGCGTATTCCACGAACATCAGGAAGGTCGCCGAGTACGGCAGGAAGCCGCCGTGCAGCGCGATGCCGTTGGTGATGGCGGTCATGCCGAACTCGCGCACGCCGTAATGAATGTAGTTGCCCGCCGGGTCAACGTTCAGCGCTTTCGAGCCGGACCACATGGTCAGGTTGCTCGGCGCCAGGTCGGCGGAGCCGCCCAGGAACTCCGGCAGCACCTTGCCGAACGCTTCCAGCGCGTTCTGCGACGCCTTGCGGCTGGCGATGTTGGCCGGGTTGGCCTGCAGTTTTTCCACGAACGCTTTGGCGTCGGCTTTCCAGTCGGCCGGCAGCTCGCCGTTCATGCGGCGCTTGAACTCGGCGGCCAGTTCCGGGAAGGCCTTGGCGTAGGCGGCGAACTTGTCGTTCCAGGCCGCTTCTTTGGCCTGACCGGCTTCTTTGGCGTCCCACTGAGCGTAGATGTCCTGCGGGATTTCAAAGGCGGCGTATTTCCAGCCCAGCGCTTCGCGGGTGGCGGCCACTTCGGCGGCGCCCAGCGCGGCGCCGTGCACGTCATGGGTGCCGGCCTTGTTCGGCGAACCGAAGCCGATAACGGTCTTGCACATCAGCAGCGACGGCTTGTCGGTCACCTTGCGGGCTTCTTCAATCGCGGCCTTGATGGCGTCCGGGTTGTGGCCGTCGACGTTGCGCACCACGTGCCAGCCGTAGGCTTCGAAACGCAGGGCGGTGTCGTCGGTGAACCAGCCGTCGACGTGGCCGTCGATGGAGATGCCGTTGTCATCGTAGAAGGCGGTCAGCTTGCCGAGCTTGAGGGTGCCGGCCAGGGAGCAGACTTCGTGCGAGATGCCTTCCATCATGCAGCCGTCGCCCATGAAGGCGTAGGTGTGGTGGTCGACGATGTCGTGGCCGGGGCGGTTGAACTGCGCCGCCAGGGTGCGTTCGGCGATGGCGAAGCCGACGGCGTTGGCGATGCCCTGGCCCAGCGGGCCGGTGGTGGTTTCAACGCCCGGGGTGTAGCCGAACTCCGGGTGGCCCGGGGTTTTGGAATGCAGCTGACGGAAGTTTTCCAGCTCGCGCATCGGCAGGTCATAGCCGGTGAGGTGCAGGAGGCTGTAAATCAACATGGAGCCGTGGCCGTTGGAGAGCACGAAACGGTCGCGGTCAGCCCAGTGCGGGTTAGTCGGGTTGTGGTTGAGATAGTCACGCCACAGGACTTCGGCGATGTCCGCCATGCCCATAGGGGCCCCCGGGTGGCCGGAATTTGCTTTTTGTACGGCGTCCATGCTGAGTGCGCGGATAGCGTTGGCAAGCTCTTTACGAGA
>NZ_JVEL01000542.1:0-5565 GCF_001076875.1 Serratia sp. 506_PEND | reverse complement strand
GTATGCACGAAGACCCGTGGTTTGAGCATGACCAGCAGACCGTAGCCCGGCATGTGCTGATGGCCTGCGCCCACCTTGACCCTGAGGTGAAAGCCGAAGCCCGGCACAACAAACTGCGCAGTATTATCCGGGGGCTGGATGCCCCCGTCATGTCGCAGGCCTGGTACTGCGTCTGGTGCAGCGAGCATTATCAGGGCGTGAAGTCCTGTCCACGTTGCCTGACCGGTATCTACAGTATCGAAGAGGCCAACTGGCAGATGAATTACGGTTGTAACATGCTCCCCGGATAAGCCCTGTGATGGCGATACGGTATGAATGATCCCGTGAGGCAACGGACGACTACCGGACCATGCTGGAGCGGGTCGGACGGGGCCCGGTCTCTCGGGGGCACGAGCAGTGCGCTTATTTCTACTGACGGTTTTCTGTGTGATCCCCTTAGCAGCTTTCTTGAGTGCTGTGTTGAACGCTATCACGGTAACGGGTCTGGCAGTCGCTCTGACGCGCAGGGAATGACTCTGGAACAAAACATATCGTTTGGGTATCGTTGACGATGCTGACTGATAATAACGCGTGCGATAGGACTAAGGGCGATTTGTTTCTCCGCCAGGATGCACATCGGTGTTAAAAGATTTCCCATCGCATGCTCCCGCGACTGCCTGAACAATCATCAGTATCAGCGCGGGCGGGCGGGTGCATTTGTTCAGCAATCCTCATCGGTTTTACTGTCAATTATTGCAGGTGTACGCCGGTGAACAGCCGCCACGATAAGTGTCGGGGGGAACGGTATCACCTGCTTTTGCCTTTGTTTTTGCTGGCCTTATTAATGACCCCTGTCCAGTAGGCGATAATGTTTCCAATGCGTTCATGGTAATCCCGTTTTGTCTCGTGGAAATCCCTTCGGTTTTCCGGGTATCCCTGCAGCAGGGCCTGCAGGTCCGCGTTCATATCGTCCAAGGAGAGTTGCTGATAGATCGGCACCCAGTCTTCTCCCTGACGGAGCTTCAGCGACGGATTAAGAATATACTGTCCATGGCGTAGCCTCAGAAACAGCTTTTTGCCATAAGCATTTTTGCTGCTGGCTTCATGCTGTGAGAGCAGACTGCTGATATAACTCTGACGTTTGCGGCGTTCGGGGAGCAGTGCGTCGGGTAAATGAGCAACACATTCAGCCAGTAGCGCGGCGCTGAACGCTTCAAAGCGGATCAGCGCATTCCCTAGGTGGGTGTAGAACAGTGCCTGCATCAGGATAACCAGAAACGTCGCCATATGCTGGTCGTCCAGTTTGATGAGTCGCTCGTTCACCTGCAGCGAGAGGCTTTCTGGTTTCAGCAACGCATACAGCTGAGCGCTTTTTTGTTGCGCATAACGTGGTGTGCTGATGGCCGTGGACAGCACGTGATGATAAGCCGCCAGTCCATCATTGCCGGTTAAACCGGGATCGGCGCCTTTGTCAATAAGCTGCTGAACCAGCCCGACGTTACCCACGCGGGCGGCGACCATCATCGGGGTCAGATTAAACGACGAGCGGTGATCGATGCCATAACGTTCAATATCCCGCAATACGGCGACCGGGTTATTCATCGTGTACGTCCGGAAAAACTTCTGCTCCAGCAACTGCAGGCTTTTTTCCCGGGGCTGGCGGGCGGGTTTAAAATCTGAACGGTACAGGGCATTGAAAAGCGGGAACGCAGAATATATCAGGCTATACTCCAGCGCCTGTAACTGCGTGGCTTTGCTGGCGGTGCCGGCCAGTATCTGCTGCCTCCACTGGCTGGCGTCGGAAGGCTCAATGATGTGCCAGGGCGCGGGGCGCTGCTGCAGTATCTGCTCGCGGATCGCATCGGCCTGCTCCTGTTTACCCTGTTTTTCCAGAAGACGGGCGGTTTTTTGCCATTCATCCAGGTTGGACGCTGCTTCCTTAATGCTCAGTTCCTCTTCCTCACGGGAGAGTGCCAGCAGGGACCACAGAGGGTGCTCCACATGTTGCTCGACGAGATAAACATTGTGGGTGGCGTGGGTGAGTGCAACATACAGTGCATTGGTGAAGAATTTGTAAATTTCAGCGGAGCGATCCTGTTTGTCGCGCGGGCGGGCATAACGTGGCGCGTCGTCCTCAAGCGCTGCCGGCGTGACGCCATCACAGATATCGTCAAATGCCTGCCGGGCGCTGCTGACCATGTTGAATAAAATGACCGTTTCGTATTCCAGCCCTTTTGCTTCCTGAACCGAGAATATCAGCGGGGTGTTAAACCAGCGGCGAGCCTGTTCTTTTTGCTCAGGATGCATGACAATGACCGCCACGCGGTTCGAACGCGCGGTTTTGGTGTTCAGTTCCTGTTTTATCGCTTCACGGTCTTCCAGCAGTCTGACAACGCCTTCTGCCTGACCGCAGCTTTTGACGAGGTGATGAGTTTCCCGATCAATAGCGCTGAATCTCGCCTGCTTGAGGCGTAACAGGCGGTTGGCAAGCCCGGTGACGTGCGGCGCGTTGCGGTAGTTTGCCTGTAAAATATTAATGGCGGCATCGGTCCCCTTGTGGTGGCGGAAGAAGATGCTTTTGAGCGTACTCCAGGCGAAAAAATTGGGGTGAACAATCTGATTGGCATCGCCGCAGAGCAAAAACTGGTCCGGGTGGCGTAAGGTTTTCAGAACCAGCAACAGTTGAACGGGGGTCATGTCCTGAATTTCATCAACGAAAATCACATCGTAACGGGGGGCAGCCAGAGGCAGATACAGATGGCTGAGCAGGTTAGTATCAAAGTGCCGGGATTGTTTCAGCCAGGCGACGTAGCGTTCAAACAGCGTGTAGACCGTTTCACGGTCGTCGGCAGGGTACATTGACTGTCGGATACCCAGCGCCAGATAGTCTTCCCGGCTCATCGGACCCGTTTCAGACACGGCGGCCCCAATCACCCCCCGAAACTCTTCGTATAACGTATGGGTCGACCCCAGGGATGCCGTCGTCTTATTGCGTGGCAACCAGTCGCTAAAGGCGCTGAATGTCACCTCTTTGCCTTCCGGGATACGCAGGGTTTCCAGAAACTCACTCAGCGACAGGAAGTCGATATTCTGCGCGGTATTTTCTTCGTGGCTGGCGGCATAGAGCGTGCGCGCTTTTTCCACCAGAAATGAGGAGAGGCTGAGATACATAATGTCGCCACCCGCCTGCTTCATTTTCTCCAGTAACAGCGCCGTTTTACCGCTGCCTGCTGAGCCAACAATCACCAGCGGCAGCGGGTGTTCGTACAGGGCCTGCTGGTCATCATCAAACGACAGCATCTTATCCAGCCGGTAAAAACGGCCATGCGACGGGTTAATGTACGTCAGGGGTTCAGCGTCAATATCATCAGGGTTAAGTACCGGCTGAAACCGCTCTTCGTCAATAACCCCCTGTTTACGAATAAAACGCGATGTGTGGTAGGCATGGTTGCGGAGGTACTCCAGCACCAGGCAGACGGTTTCTCCGCGATAGCGATAAAAGGAAAACAGCAATCTGTCCCGTATATTCAGGCGCGCACGGTAAAGGTTGGTGTCAATTTTACGCACGTCGGCCTGGACGAAATTATCTGCAGCGATAGCCTGTGCAAATTTTTTGTAGCCTGGAATACCCTCAGGATTGGCGGTGTGGTAGAGGCAGATTTTCATGGGCGGTGGCTCCCGTGGCGAAAAATAGAACATTGATTCTACGGGGGGATCATCAGGTGAACAACCCCGTAAAGGCACCGTGCTCCATGGCTTCGGCATCCACGATATCAGCAGGTTGACCGCCGACAGGCACGTTCGGAAGGGCTGTTTCTGGGCCACGTTTGCTCCCGTGCCCACGCCACATTCAAATCTACACGCCGTTATTCCGCGCAATAACAACAGGCCTGCCAGCCTGGCTGGCGTGCCGTTAACTGTCTACAATCGAATCGAGAATCCTTATGAATCATTACCCACCTGCAACCACCGCCGGTAACGCTGTGGATGCAGTAAATTCACGCGCTTTTCTTCAGCAGGCGATTGACCATTACCCGCAACTGGCGGCGTTCAGTTTTACGCTGGTGTTACCGTATCGCGACACCCTGGCCGATTACAATGCGTTGATTTTGCGTTTCCATACCGACGTCTGGCAACGTATCGGTGAGTATTCGCGCCAACGCCAGCAGGCGCGACAAAACTCACCGCCTACGGTCCTGCGCTGGTTGTGGGAAACGGCCAGTGAGCCGGAATGCCGGATAGTTATACTGATGAATCTCGATACGCTGGCGGTCGGGTCTTCTGCGCAATCTGTTGAAAATGCAATTCAGGCAATGAGTGGGTTGCTCCGGGAAGCATGGCTGACGGTGTGTGGCGCTGAACACAATGGTGTCGCAAACATCACGCCGCTTGTTATCAGCCGCGCGGGGTGTGGCGGTTTCACGGCCCCCTTTAATCAGCTAAAAGCGCGAGTTCAGGAAATGCAGGAACCGGTAACCACTGCGCGAACGGGCGTTATTTGCACCTGAGTGTGCGGCTGACGATGAGATAACGATGCCATACCCTTGCGCTGTAGCTATCCCCTCAGCCATCAGGCCTTTTCCGTTGTGCGTGCTGCCGATATAATCCTCGCCATGAAAAAAACGAATGACACCGCATTACCTCCCGAAGAATCACTGGCTGACCTGGCGCATTTTGCCTGGTGTGCGCTGGTCGGATTACGTCTGGCGCAGCAGGACGGCCAGGCACTGTCACCGCTGACCATTCACACTTTTCTGGTTCGCTGGCTGGCCGACGCGCAAAAACAACGCCGCTTTCCCCGGTCAGTGGCGACAGATATTGACAGCCTGCTTCGCCTCGGGCGACAAAAAGGTCCCGCAGCCGGATTGTTGAGTCGGTTGCAATACCTCTGGCACTCCTTCACGGAGCCGGTGACGCAGCAGTCAGAGCTCTTTCGGCTGACGCATGCCATCGAACATCTCAGGTCACAGGGCTGGGTCAATGCGGTTGTCACCGACGATGAATGGGAACCGGCGTCCCTGTATGCCGAATATACGGGCGTATCCGCGCTGCTGGTGAGAAAATCCGAACTGCAGCGGCATTTTACCGATAAAGGCCAGCAGACCGCGCCGGTGGAGTTTGTCGTTGCCGGAGAGGTGTGTGTTGTTGGCGATGCGTTTGATGCGCGGGAGCTGCGTTACACGACGGGTGAGCAGCACGCTGGCGGGTATTTGCTGTCTCTGTTGCCACTGAAGTGCAAATAGCAACATTAACGTAAGGGAAATGAGCATGGGGCGGATTGAGTACCAGGTAGAAAAGTACCATTTTTCATGCTCTGACGAGGCGCGCCCCGCCTGACGCGGCAGTGGGCTGATATGCTCGAAGAATGCCGACAACTGAAAGCCGGAGCGGAAGCACGTCTGCGTATTGCCCTGCTGAACGTCGATTACGTGACCAGTTTTGAATTGCCTTTCCGCTTACTGTTGCTCCGTACACCCCAGTTGATTGCCGGTCTGCGCGATGAACTGCAGGTCAGTCAGAAGAACGTGATCTTTAATGGTAAACGGTATGGTTGCGTCTGGAGCCTGAAGGCTGACCTGAGCACGG
>NZ_JVEL01000541.1:850-2325 GCF_001076875.1 Serratia sp. 506_PEND | reverse complement strand
TCCATCGACAGCATCTGCTCGATACGCGCCGGCACCGATGAGTAATCCCCGGCTCCCCTTCTGTGCATTTAACCCAATAGAGTTATTCTTCATGCCCAAATAGGCGAATTCATCAGGTGAAAAGATTTCACCATTAAGTTCAAATGCACCAATAAGGGGCAAAAAGCCGATTTCATAATCATCGCGCAACGGCAATTCGATTCTTGCCGCTTCTTCCCATTCCAGATCAATGGCGATTAATGGCGAAAGAGTAAACACCGGTGAACGATAAGCGCCAAATTCCCCGACCAACAAACGATGATTCACGCCGTTATTCTGCCATTGCGGCAAGTCAGGATAATGATCGAAGCGTGGCGCCATGTCGGCATGTTCGGCCGGCAGCGCGATCCATAATTGCGCAGCATGCAACCGCCGCTGCTCGCCCACCGACTGTTCCGTATGCGCAATGCCGTGCCCCGCGGTCATCAGGTTAACCTGCCCCGGGCGAATCACCTGCTCACTGCCGAGGCTGTCTCGGTGCAGCACCTCCCCCTCTATCATCCAAGTGAACGTTTGCAGCCCGGTGTGCGGATGCGCCCCCACATCCATGCCGGGCGAAGTGCCGTTGAACACCGTCGGCCCGGCGTGATCGAGAAAACACCAGGCGCCGACGGTGCGCCGCTCCCGGGTTGGCAACGCACGGTTGATCGGAATGCCCCCCACTTCGGCGTTACGCACGGCAATACGTTGTATCTGGCGCACGCCGTCAACGACGGGGCACTCGCGTGAAGGTGAAGAGAGCGTAGGACGTGGCTGACTCATCGCAAAGACCTCCTGAATGGCGCCGATTCGCCAAGGGTAACCGCCCAAGCTTAACACAGGACAGCTCCCCCGCAGAGCGACGACGTGCAGGCACGTCCGCGCGGTTCAGGGTGCTTTGATATAGCAGCTCTTGATGTCTATATCGTCATGCGCGTGCCTGAGATCGGAGAAATAGGTCACGCCAAAGAGAATTGATACCACCAGCAGCACGGACACCAACAGGCCGATGATCGCCAGCAGTTTGGTTTCATCATGGAGATTAGGCTCCATTTTATCTCCCCTAGTTAATCGCGTCAGGTCACCCACAGCGTGACCGCCAGCGTAAAGATAATCAGTGAGCAGGACGCCACCGCCAACACGACGATCGCAAATTGCGCATCACCCAAGGTTTCTCGATAATTTTTATCCGTTGAGGCGTTACGCTGTTGTTTCACTAAATCGGTTTTCACTCGTTCAACTGCTGCATTGCTGTTTGACGGGGCAAAACATCCCCTCAGAATAAGGCGCCAATGTCGCTGACTTGGTCGCTCCGGCCTCAACCGGGGGATGACGCTATCAATTTTCCCCATCAGGGTCAACACCGCGCCCGCCGGCGAGCGAGCAAGTACACAGGGGAGATGTAACTGGAATGGAGATCGCAGGGAAATAAGAGACGCCTATTGCAGAGGACAAAA
>NZ_JVEL01000541.1:0-834 GCF_001076875.1 Serratia sp. 506_PEND | reverse complement strand
CGTAACCGGGCCTGGGTAGACCGATGCGTTATTGCGGGATACGCAACACCTGCCCCGGATAAATCTTGTCCGGGCTCGACAGCATCGGTTTGTTGGCTTCGAAAATCTTGTTGTACAGATTGGCGTTGCCGTACATCTCTTTAGAGATCGCGCTCAGCGTATCGCCCTTCTTCACGGTATAGAAGCGGCTCTCGGCGTCGGATTGCGCTACCGCCACCTTGTCTTCCACGCCGCTGATCCCCGCCACGTTGCCGATAGCCACCAGGATCTTCTCTTTTAACTCCTGGCTGACGGCGTCGCCGGTCACTACGGCTTTACCATCGACCACCTGCACATCAACTTTGTCGGTGCCCGGCAGGCCGCTCTTATCGAGATGTTCCTTGAGTTTGGCGCTTTGATCTTCGGCGGAGGCATTGCCGGTGACTGTATCCCACAGTTTTTCGCCCGCTTCTTTGACGAAGTTAAACAAGCCCATATTCACTCCTTTTGATGGTTGCAGTAATGCGTTTAAGTAAGGCTTGTTAAGCTTAGCATCGACAAAAGGATATGCCATCCGCTTACGGCGTCAGAAACGGGTAGAGTATTCCGAAAGTGTCGTCAGCGGCGTTTCCATGGCGATTAATCGCGCAATGATGCTGAAAAATCGCGCTTTTCTACCTACACTGTTGCAGACAAGGCAACTCGACGAAGGAGGCGTGCAACGATGTACGCATTGGTGATGTTTGTCTGTTATCTGGATGGCGGCTGCAGTGAAATGGTGGTCGATATATTGCGCGACGAGCCGCAATGCCTGGTCGCGATGAAGGAACAGAACTTGCGACACGCCGGCTGTTA
>NZ_JVEL01000540.1:0-679 GCF_001076875.1 Serratia sp. 506_PEND | reverse complement strand
TATCACGATGTTGTTATTCATCTTTGCAGGTGGTGCACCCATACTGGCGGGCGCCGCGGAACACAACCCATTGCGTTCACCTGCAAAGGGTGTGGTTTGTGATGTGTATTTTTGTGCCGACGCGACGGGGATTTCGGATGCACTAACGATGAAATACCTGGGGGCAAAAAAAGGGAAGCAACTGGCTGTGCAGGGAGAATTTGACCGTACGGCGTTTACATTTGCCAATGGCGTGTATTGTGATACCAAAGCACACGAGTGTCGTCAGGACCGCTATTTTGGTGCTGACGGTAAACCTTCCGGTAAGATCGACAGCAAAACGACACAGTGGCTGTTTGCCCAATGAGTGAAGGGACCTGGCAGATCCCTTATTTTTCATTGCTGACAGCGATCGCTTACCCCGTTCAGCCCCTCGCTTTCTTTGCTGAATGACACAAACCGGCCCTGATCGTTAAGTTTGACAATATACAGGCTATCGAAATCGTGCCCGGGCCACGACGGGATCTGCTCTGGATCACCGCCGGTCTGTTTGACCAACGCCTTCGCGGCGACCACCAGGTTTTTGTGTTCCCATGAGACAAACACCCACTGTTGTCTGTTGCTGGTGGATAGAAGATCGCTGACCAACCCGTCCGTCTCCGTGGCATGGTATTTGAGGATCACCGGGTGTTCTGCCCGG
>NZ_JVEL01000539.1:0-38876 GCF_001076875.1 Serratia sp. 506_PEND | reverse complement strand
TGGCCTTCTTTCTCTTCCTGAAACTGCGACATCATCACCGGGGCCGATGCGCCGGCGGCGATCAGCGCCAACATTACAGCGCTGAGTTTTGATTTGTTCCCCATTACTCACGCTCCAGCATTTCAAGCTCTTCCGTGTCGATCGTCTCCGTGCGTTTTTTTATCCAATCACGTAGAAGCCGCTCGCGCCGGCAGCGGAAGTAAGTACCGAGGGCAATACCAAATGCAGAGCAAAACATGCCGAAAATGACCCCGATAATGATCCATTCACTCTGTGAGAAATAATTAATGATGCCGAGGACGAATGACACTGCGCTACCAGTGTGCACGGCTCCATCGGCTGCTCTGATTAGCATTCGTGACATCCTTACCTCCCGCCGGGCGGTTGGCGCTCATGAAATGAAAAGGCCGCCAGTGGCAGCCTTATGGTTTGGTGGTGATGCGGATGTTTACTTCGCCGTCGCAACCAACAAGCATCGGCTGATCAGCAGGCTCACTCTAATACCCTTCCATTGCGATATAGGCACCCGCGATAGCCTGACCAAGCGCTTCCACATCAATTACGCCATGACAGGTCGTAAGGGCATGCTTCAGAGCTTCGCGCGCCTGGGACTTCGCGCCATCGGGTAAGTGGGAAAATTTCATCGTGAACTCCAAGATGTAGGGATCAGCCACCAGCCGTAAACGATTTGGCGATACGGGGTGTGCCAGGTGTGTGTGTCGTCCGTTGGCTGGGGCTGAAATGCAAAAAGCCCGCTCAGAGGCGGGCCTTAATTGATTGGTCATGTGACAAGCGGAAATATCACATCATGGAGACAAAGCTAGTCCATTTTCGCCAAACTGTCAACACTTTGCTTTTAACGTGACGCTATTTTTCTTAATTCTGTTAAACCGTGACCGCCGCCAGCATAGAGTCCGCGATACTTTCTTCTTTGTGACACTGTGTGACAAGTTGCTCATAGAATGGCTTGTAGTCCCGGCGCCAGGTGGTTTCCGCTATCTCTAAGCCTTCCAGCGCCAACGCCTTTCTAACCTGCTCAGCCGGCAGGCGCGCATACCCTCTACCGCTGCACTTGTCGCAGTCCTTCGTCACCGGGATCCCTGTCTTATCGCTCAGCTTCTTGTCCAGCACCTTGCCGCGTCCGTTACATCTGCAGGCATTGCTGATCACCTTCTTTCCCTTGCAGGTCGGGCAAAGCACCTTCACAACCTCCCTCACTGATTTCACTTCCTCCCAGTACGATGGGAACACGCCTTTTGTGATTTTCGCCCACTTCGGTGGCTTACCGTCTGGGTACTGGACTTTGTTGGTGAAGACCTCAGCGTCAATAAAGCCCTCCCCCTTGCAGCATTCGCACGTCCTGACGCTGGCCGCGCTGCGGGAGTAATCCTGGAATGCAAACGCCACCATGACGCCGATCGCTCTGTGCTGAACCTCTTCACTGTGTTTGCGGATGGCCTTGTGTGCGCCGGCGGCTTTTATCGCGTATTCCTTCAACCGCTCCAGCGCGCGCTCAGGTGAGCTGATGCCCTGTTTTGCCAAAAACAAATCCAGACCGAACTCTGCCTGAGCCTGGCACATGCCGAATGCCGCCATCACGTCAGTACCGGTCAAAGAGTCCGAAGCCGTCGCGCGCGGTGAGTCGCTAAAGGTCGGTGATTTCGGTGCAAAGTATTTTGGAATCGACTCTAATCTCATGCTATTTCCCCTATAATTATTTGGCCAACTTCGCCCCAGACCTTTGTTACTCGACCGTCCCAGATGCGGCAGTCGTCCTCAAAAATGGCATCCAGCAATGCCTTCTCCAGATTGTCCTTGTCTGGCTTCTGCTGATGCGGTTTCCCGGCCATCTCAGCGCGTTTCTTCTTGCTCCAGCTATCTGGCATGGGTAAAACAAACGTCACGTGATAACCGCTCTCAGGCAGCGAGATTCGATTCAATTTCACCTCGTCGCAGAATGCCCGGTAGCGCAGAACTGGCGGGCGCTTGGCCCACCGGTCTTTTTGTGTCATGCGTGGTTTAGGGATTGGCGTTATCTGGTACGTCTTCATGCGATAGCCCCGATGCCAATGGAGTAATCCAGGAACTGCGCCAGCAAATCGGTTTGGCTACCATGTTCCGCTTCCCACGCCGCTGGGTCGTCATGCAGTTTGCGGTGACAGGTGCGGCACAGCGGGATTGTCAGGTAGTCGCTTGGCTTGGTTCCCATTCCGCCCAATCCGTGGCCGATGATGTGGTGAGGGTCATCAGCGCGAGCGCCGCAACCGCAGCAGGGGCGAGTCTTAACCCATTGGGTATATTTGCTGTCCTCTACGCGAGTGAGCTTTGGCCGCAGCATGAAGGCCTTTTGTGGCGCCGGGTCTACGGTGAAGCACTTGATCGCCTGCTTGGAAATAATCGCAGTGGCCGCCGGCGTGCAGTCCATTTCGGACTCTTTGCGGGTGCCGGTGATAACCTTTGGCTCCGGTAAGTCGGTAACGGTGCGCGCGACGTCATCGGGGATCAGGTCGAATACGCCGGACAGCATGGCCCACAGCATCAACTCTGGAATTGTCAGCTGTCCTTCAGACTTCAGGCGGTGTTTTGCCGTTGCTACCACCCAGCGCGCCGTGTTGCGTGCAGCGATTTTTTCAATCTTCGGTGAGACACCCAGGCTTTGTTTGTAGCACTGCGGGCAGATGCGAACGGCGGAATGCCCTACGCGCTCAGTGTCCAAAATAGTCGCCGGCCGATCGTGTTTGCTGTACTGGCATTTCGTGAACTGCGTCGCCCAGGCCTCAATCGCGTTAACCCCGCCGCAGGCGTCTATGACGCGCTCATGGGTGAAGAAACCCTGTAACCGTGGGTCGTTGGCGATCTCATGCTCCACCGCCGGTAGGATGCCTTCAGGAGCGTCTTTGAACTCTTTCGGCAGTGTGGAAACCATCACGCGGCCTGTCATGTGAAACGCCAGCTTTTCGTCTACCGGGATCAGGGCAATACCCAGATCATGCTGTACCGCTGCTTTGACTATCGCTCTCATGTCGGTTGTCCCTGTTTTTTGGCGCGAATGCGAGCCAGCAGTTCTTCACCTTTGCGCTGAAATTTGCCGTCTTTGTCCATCAGTTCTGATGGCGCTGGGATGTTCTGCTTATATGCGATTTGTGGCGCAGGGGTTGGCACGCGCTCGCCCTTAGCCAGTCGTTTAGACCAGCGGTTGAGGTGTTGCTGAATTGACTTGCGGATCTCACTTTCGGTGTGGTTGTACTGGAGCATCTGGTGACGAACGTCGATCACAATCCAGTACATGACCGGAGCCGACCAGTTGAAATCCTCTGGGCGGACGTGGCCGCGATTAGCGCTGTAGCGTTTGAACTCCGCCTCAACCTCATCAACCGATGGCAGGCCGGCATTCAAAGCTGTACCCGTCTTGCACCAGCCAATGAATTTCCCACAGCTCGGCCAGAAATCGCTTTCTTGCTGTCGGGCCATACGCATGCCAGCTTGCAGTTGTTCCACCGAGGTGATCCCGTTCTCTGCGAATGCCAGGATCCACTGACGCTTTGCTGCAGCGACTTCTGCTGGCGTGCTCAACGCTGTTTGTTTTGCCGCAGGGAAGACTTGCATGAGGTTGGTGAACAGCAGATCAACCAATTTTTCCGCATTCCCATTGACTACCCGCGCCTGTGGCTCCGCCGGCATCATCCGCGCCAAGGCTCCACCATCGCGATTTTGAATGGCACTCATGAATTTATTCATAGCGTGTTACCCCAGGCTTCGGCAGTGTTCCAGTGTCCACCAGACGCGCCGGCAGGATTGGTGCTCAGCTTCAGCGTCAGGTCATCCCACTTCTCGCGCAGCTTTGACGGGCTCAGGATGTTCTTGCACCAGAACGGATCCCGGTTTGCCTTAGCGAACAGCTCGCAGATTTGCTTGTGCGTGCGACCGTCCTGAGAGCACATCAGGCGAATTTCGTTTGCCCAGTCTGCCCAGTTAGGTTCCTTCGGTCTGGCGACTTCCCCATCGCTTTCGGCAGCTTGCTCATACAGCTTCACGATGCGAGAGCGGATCCACTCCGCGCACTTCAGGTCTTCAGCACTACCCCAGATTTTTTTCTTGGCACTGAACACAGCAGCTTCAGGATGCCGAGATAAAAACTTCTCCTCGTCTGATTCGTCGGGTTGCGTAGCGACCTGACAAGAAGATTTATTGTCTTTAGGTTCTAGTGATAGGTTCTGGTGCCACGTGCTGCCACAGGGGGTGCCAGCAGGTGACACAGGGGCTGTGCTTTCTGACACCACACCTGTGCTTTCTCCTGACCCACCTGTGTTTTTTGACGGCACAGGGGCTGTGCTTTTTCCTGCCATAGGGGCTGTGTTTTCTGACGACACAGGGTTACCCAAGGTCAACTGGTAAATATTTGACGTGTTGCCCTTCCCATTGTTGCTACCAAGGCGGTTCTCTTTGGATAGCAACCCCATAGTTATCAATGCTGTGATATGTGCCTTTACCGCGCTCTTGCTGCATTCGCAATGATCGGCAATGTGTTGGTACGACGGCCAGCATTCGCCGTCATCGTTGGCGTTGTCAGCCATTTTGATGAGCACCAGCTTGCGCAGTGGGTTACCCACCTTAATTTTCATGGCCGTTGCCATTAAGGTCATGCTCATACCGCTACTCTCTTAAACTTATTAAACTGCCAAAGTGGCCTCGTACAGGTGCCAGCGTAATCATCACGCTTAAAGGTCACTTCCAGCGAACTGGAAGCCGTAACAGTAATCATGCGCCCGTGCTCATCGCGGTAGCGCTCGCCGATCATCGGAATACGCAGAGCGTCACCCTGGTTTGCAGCCAAAGTGTTTCGTGTCAAAACAGCTCGCATTCGCTCCTGAAGCTGCTCCTGCAATGTGCGCATAATTACCCCCATCACCCGTTATTGCGCCTCAGCCACCACCGGCAGCCCTTTCGCAAAATTCACGTAATGCACGTTGTTTCCATGGCGCATGAACTGAGCACCCATCGGGGCCAGCTCCAGCAGCGCCGTTAAATGTCGCTCCGCTATCGGGACATACCCCGCAGGGGTTATCTGCGTCTCAGCGTCGACCACCCGCAGCCCAAGCCGCGCCAACACCTTCGCGCTCACAGCCAACGCCCCAGCCTTCCACTTGCTCAGCCACGAAGCGTCATAACCCAAATCCCGCGCTACCTCCCCCTCTCGCTGGCCGTAAAGCGCAGTCAAGATCGCCGTCTCGTTTTCATTTGCCAGAAACTCAACGTCTCGTGACTGGCGTGATGTTGCTTTTTCCATCTGTGATAATTTCTCCTGTTAGGCGGCCTAGGTCGGATTTAGCTCCGACCTGCTCAAATCATGGCGGCAGCGGTGCCCAGGAAAGGCTTTAATCTCCTCGGCTTCGATGCGGCCATCTTCATGAACGATGACTGTGATGTTCCTTTTCAGGGCTATGGCCTTGCTGATTGCGCTTTGGCGAACACCAAAGAGTTTTGCAGCCTTCCCCTGCCCATACTGGGAAACAAATACTGTTAGTGGGACTTTCTTCATCTTTCTCTCCTGTAGCTACGCCGCCATTATCACCAATAGTAATTTAAATATCAACACTAACAGTGATTGGTGATTATTCCATTAGGTAATAAAATCGGAAATATGAAAAAGAAGCCTCTGACGCCAGAGCAATCCTCCGCAGCTAAGATGCTCAAGGCGATATATGACTCAAAAAAAAGGGAGCTAGGGCTCTCTCAGGAGCTGCTTGCAGAAAAAATGGGTATGGGGCAAAGCGGTGTTGCTCAGTTGCTGAATGGCTCGAATGCCATCGGCCCAGGTCATGCAGCGAAGTTCGCAGCAATCCTTGGCATAAAAGTTGATGATTTCAGTGCGCATTTAGCATCTGAGATTGCTGAAATGGCAGGCTATGTCGGGGAAAACGAGGTCGCTAAAGTATCTCAACTAACAAAAGAACAAGAAGACCTACTGCGCGTATTCAACACGCTACCGAAGGCGGAAGCTGACCGATTCTTGGCTGAGATGAAAGCACGAAGCGCTCATTTCATGGCCATGTACGAAGAAATGCACAAGAAGCTCCACGGTAAAGCATCTTAGCACTTGGTTCCTGTGTTCATGTAGCACAACAACCAACATCACAACTTAACGCATGTAATTGTTATTCTGGATTTTTATTGACCACCCATTGTGTCTTCGGCAAACAAACAACTTGCAACTAACTTGTGGTTGCTATTAAGCCGCTAGGGGATATACTTCACATGAGTAAAAGCCAAAAATTACGAGAACGGCTTAATGCGCTACCAAAGGATTTTACTTGGGATGAGTTAGTAACGCTGCTGGGTCATTATGGCTTCAACGCGATGTCTGGAGCAGGTTCAAGACGAAAGTTTACCAATGCGGGTGGGAGGCTCATTAGTTGCCACTGTCCTCACCCAGGAAATATCGTTAAAGGATATGTACTTAAAGAAGTAAAAACCCTTTTAGATGAGCTAGATAACTATGAGTAAAATGTTAAATTTCAAAGGGTATTACGGAAGTGTTGATTTCTCTCTTGAAGATGGAGTTCTTCACGGGAGGATACAATGTATCAATGATGTAGTGACATATGAGGCAGACACATTGCCTGCACTTCAAGTAGCCTTTGAGGAGGCGGTCACGGATTATCTCCAGACCTGTGAGGAACTGGGCAGAGATGCGGATAAGACCATGAGCGGTACATTTAATGTGCGCATTGGCCAGGTTTTGCATAAAAAAGCATTTTTGGCTGCATGCAGCACGGGGCAATCCCTGAATGATTTTATAAAGACGGCGGTTGAAGAAAAACTCTTCAACAAAAAAGAGTTTCACTTCCACTTTGAACAAAGAGAAGCGACTAAGACTCAATCACATAGATTCGTTTCAAGTTCTCAAGCTGACCTCAAGTGGACTGGTGTCGTAGAGAAAAGGACTAATCATTAATGCTTGAAAAAATTAAATTTAAAGGTTTCGAGATAGCCTCATCTCAATTTACAGAGAATGGAGATACCGAAGGAGGGAAATATAACGTTTCCTTTGAAGGCTATGGGGTAACCTCTGAAAAAAATGATGACGGTGGTGGCTGCTGGATCCAAATCGAGGTTAAACCCAGGATTCATGGGTTTAATGAATCGGCAGATCCTGAAAGCGCGACCCCTGTTTTTGAAGTGGAATTGTCCATGTTGCTTTTCTTCGATTATCTTGCTGAAGAGCCCTTGAGTAAATCTTATATATCTGAAAATATTTGGTTTTTTGAGAATTTTATCACAATTTCTACAAAACTAGCTGTTGAGTCAACGCTAAGCCATACAGTGTTAAATACAATTAAGCTACCTTGGTCCACGCCAGTCTAACCTCATCCAAACACCGACAGGTCGCCGAACCCCAACAACAAAACCACAAGCGAAGCACCTAACTCTCCCCCGCCGCTGTGCGGGGATTTTTTTGCCTGCCGCTCACCGATTGACCTATCCCCTTCCGTCTCTGATGGTGCTTTCGCCGTGTCGAAGAAAAATAAATTTATAATAAAAACATTAACATAACTAATGGTGATAAAATAAAATCACTAACAGTGTTGACCAATAAATTACTAGAAGTGATAATTCACCCCATCGACAGCAACAACGTCACCCAGAACACCGGGATGCTCTTTAACAATTCAGAAAGTCGGATGAAATACCGGACCCATTGGTAATTCTGGCGCACAACGAAGACCAGCCGCGATCCGGCTGTGACGGTGGCCAGGTGCTTATGTGTTGGGTATGAAGCGCAAATTAACCCATAGGAGATCAATCCAATGAAGCAGTAAATCGGCTAATGGCCTATTAGGCCAGCCACGCGACGACGGTGTTACAGGTCGGGTTCCCACGGCGACGCAGTGAGGGAAAGGAGGCGTAAAGCATCACTAAGTAACCGGTTAGCGCCCGGCGAACGCATCAGCAGCTTCAAATGACGAGTGGATTTACCCTGCCGCTGCCAATACGGGCGGTAGGCATAAAACCACTGAGGAGTAACGCTATGGGATGCGATATCCATTTGTACAGAGAGAAGCAGGTTGGCGGCCAGTGGGTGACCGCTGACGTTTGGGATGAATACGACAACAGCGAAGGCGATACGTACGCCGAAGTACCATGGGAAAGGCGATTCACTCGCCGTAACTACAAGTTATTTGGCCTACTGAGTAAAGGCGTTAGGGCTGATTACCCTTTCTCTTTCGAGCCGCGTGGGTTGCCGTTCAACGCCTGCAATGAGGTTGAAACCAATAGTGAGCGCTGGAATGGCGACGGCCATTCACACAGTTATCTGTACCTGCACGAGCTGAAAGATATGCGGGAGTTAATGAAGGTCGCGACCATTAAGGTCAGCGGCATGATGGACCGCAATCAACTGACGGCACTGCGTGCGTCTATTGCATCAGGAAAGCCGAATTGGGACCAGCTTTACCCTTATTGCCAATGGGCGGGACTTGATAGCTACGAAAATTTCGAAATCGACGTTCCAGCCGACTTCATTATCGGCAGCAGTATGGACACGATCATCGCCTTATTTGACGGTGTCGATGGTGACAACCACCGGATCGTTTTCTGGTTCGATAACTAATACCACCGCGCCCTACGGGGCGCACTGAGGCAATCATGACATTCAACGAAAAGGTCTGGCTAGGCGTGGTTGTCATCTGCGTCGCATTCTGGTCAGCAGTCGGTTTTCTGGTCGCCGGTTAACGCCGGCGTCTCACTTATCTGGTGGCGTATCGTTCCGGTTCTCATTTAAACCTACACAGTATAAATCCCCGGTTCGATGCGCCACCAGGTGCGTGAGAAATCACAAGCCTGCTCAGTACCACTTCCCTTGTCACATCCTTTGCCCCGATCGCCGGTGCTCTTTTTTTCACATCAGTAAAGGCGCTGCCCTGCTCCAGTGTGCTGGAACCGTAGGGAAACCGAGCGCGTGCATCAACTCAGGCAGCGCCTTTACTGATGTGAATTTCATTGAGAGGACATGTTATGCAAACCACTACCCAACGCTGTGAGCACTGCGGCCAGACGCGCGACGTAGCAAAACAAGCTGTGAGCATTCAGCGCTATGAAGACGGCAGATATAAGGCCGTGAGAATCCTCGTCTGCGCCGATACCTGCGCGCCGGTGTACGTCGTCCGCCAGAACATCAGAACACTGCAGCGCCGCCTGCACACTCAGCAGCGGAGGCCAACATGGTAAGCCTCAACGCCCGCATTCAGCACAAGTACGACCTGACCGGGGGCGATTTCGCCCCTAAGCGCCACCACGGCAAACACCTCTTCTACCTTCTCATTTTTACCCTGTGCCTGCTGACTGCCGGCGCGGTCTGGAGTTGATGCATGGCGAACTCATTCAAGCAGATGAAGAACAACGGAACGCTTAAGCGGACTGACTCCGGGATGTTCATCAAGCTGGCTGATATTCACGTCCAGGAGGGCTTCAACAAGCGCGTAGACGATGAGCGCACACAGGCCGCTGATGATGACCTGTTCAATCACCTGTCATCAGGGAAACCGGTTCCTCCGCTTGAGGTTCGTCCGCGCGATGAAGGTGGCGTGTGGGTTGTTGAGGGCCACCGCCGGCACCGCGCATATTTACGTTGCCGTGACGCGGGAAAGCCCGTTGAGTGGATAGCCATCCTGCCTTTCACTGGTAGCGACGTGGAGCGCATAGCGCGCATCATGAACAGCAATAGCCAGCTGGCGCTTACCCCATACGAGCAATCCCAGGTGGTAAAGGAGCTCGCAGGCTTCAATCTGTCACCGGATGAGATCGCCGCGCTGGTCGGCAAAAGCCGCGCTACGGTCGATAAGCTGCTTGCCCTCACCCAAGCAAATCACGATGTTCAGACGCTGGTCAAAGATGGCGCCGTTGCCGTCGATGCTGCTGTTGAGCGCGTAAAAGAGCATGGCGATCAAGCCGGAAAAGTGCTGGCTGGCGACGTTGAGAAGGCCAAAGCCGCAGGCAAGAATAAGGTCACTAAATCCTTCATCGCGCCGAAATTCAGTGCTCCAAAGTCCCGCAAGCTCGTCACGCTCTTAGCACAGGCTGAAGTCCGTGAAATCGACGGCCAGACCGCCTACATCCTTCCGGCCGGAACTCAGCTTGATGTGCTCGCCATTCTCGATGAATTCCGCTCCACCAGCGGCAAGGAGAATCCCGATGGTTAAGAGATATAACCCTGATTACGTCATGCACGCGGCTCGCTTTGAGCCGTTTGCCCGCGAGGCTGAGCACGGTGAGTTCGTTAAATTCTCCGATTATGAAGCCTTGGTTTCAGAACTCGCCAGCAGCCGGCAGATCAACGCCCAAACGCTGCAGGTAAAGCTGACAATGGCTGAAACCATCAAAGAGCTGACTGATCGAGTTGATCGCCTTAGCGGCATGCTCACCGAATCCAGAGTTGCAACAAAGTCAGCAGAAGAACGAGCCGATGCGCTGGCTGTGGAGAATGCGGCGCTGAAAGAGTTCATCAAGAAAAAGTGTTTTGTTGTTCCAGCTGGGGCTTCTTGCCTTGCTGAGGCAGATGAATGTGCAGAGGGGAGCATGCCTGAAACCCCAGCCACTGACGCAGCACTTGCAGCTATCGAAGTGCGAGGAGTGGAGAAGTTCATCAAGCTGAAGATGGAACAACTTGCCAACATGCATCCAGACACCCACGCATTTGGAGCTACAGCCGAGTCTCTGCGCGCTCAGATTAACGAGCTGCAAGCATTCGCAGTCCAGCTGCGGGGGGCCAAATGAAAGAGCGCCCAGTGATTTTCAACGGCGAGATGGTTAGAGCCATTCTCCACGGCCGCAAGACCCAGACGCGGCGCACTATTGCCAATGTCGGCTCAGATAACTGCATTCCACTGCAGAAGCCCACCAAAACCAAAGACGGTATTTACACGCATGTCATGGATGCGCCAGCGCATGGTTTATGCCCATTCGGCCGGGCAGGCGATCGGCTGTGGGTGCGCGAGACGTTCGGCGATTGCGGCAATCGACTCGTATATCGCGCCGACACTGAAGATGGAGCGGCAAGCCAGGTTAAGCGCTGGGTTCCTTCAATTCATATGCCGCGCGAAGCCTGCCGCACCCTGCTAGAAATCACCGCCGTGCGTGTTGAGCGCCTGAACGATATCAGCCACGAAGATGCAAAAGCTGAAGGTTGTTGCTACGGCCGTGGTGGCGGAGTTCCTGACTTTGCTGTTACTCCAGCAGACCATTTCCCGACGCTGTGGGCATCCATCTACGGCGTAGAAAACTGGCGCGCTAATCCATGGGTGTGGGTTATCGAGTTCAAGCAGGTCAGCGCTAGGGAGGTGGATCGTGGTTAATCAAAACTTCAAGCCAGGGAGCCTGCGTTATTTCGATGAAGAAATTGGCGCGCACGTCGTTTCAGAGCCTGGCTCTACTTCGTACAGCTCAACAGCGATGGCGGCAACTGAATTTTTTAACGGCATCGAGTGGTTGCCGGTAGATGGCGATGGCGATGGGGAGGTGGAGCGTGGGTAGATTACTCAATAAACGCGAGCGTGATTTTCTTAAGCCGGCGATCGTCCATTTCTGGGAAATAGAGATTTCACCCTGGCGTAAATCGGCGCTATGGGACGGTGACGCATTGTTGCCGGTGCGTGTAGGGAAAATGGCGGATTCGCTAATTGAGCGCGGGTATCTTGAGCGCGTAAGCCTGGGTATGGGAAGCGAAACAATTCGCGCTACCGCCAAATCTAAATCCCTCCGCTGTTATCGCTGCACGTACGGTCGAATAGGCGACAACAAATGCCCGCATTGCGATGGCGGGATTTTGCCAGAGGAACAGAGCAATGGCTAAGCGTAAGAGCAACAGAGCGGCGCGTCGGTTGTTGTGCATGCCGGTATGGCTGAGCAACAGAAAGCAGATGTCGGGCTGGCCATCGACAATCCGCACAGTCTATTTCGCCGACAAAGCAAAGCCATCTGCACGCCAGAACAGAAAGGCCAAAGAGATTGCTGCATATAGATCAGAGCGGGCCGAGGCCCAGGAGAAAGCACAATGAAAACTCTGAATATTTCATGGCTTGGCGCATGCCCTAAATGCGACAACGAGACGCACAAGGTTGAGACGGAAAAAGGAACCGGGGTCTGGCTTTATTGCGGCGACAAAATTACATGCTCGACGTGCGGAAACACTGGTGAGGTTGATGTCGATGACTGCGCTTACGCGGTATGGGATGAGCTGGAGAAAGCATTATGAGCAAAGCTACATATCTAAAAGATTTGAACCACGCGCACTTCATCGAAAGCTCATCCAGGAGCAAAAAAGCCAGAGCGCCATACAAAAACATGGATAAAGACCGCTGGCTTGAAGTCTGTAACGCCCATAACCGAAAAGTAATTCGCAAAGCCAAGCGCTCTGTCGGCAAAGCAAATAAAAACGGCTGTCGTCGTACTGCAATGGGCCTGCGTGGTTTTCTCAACGAACTGAACATGTGGGCGCAGTTTACCAACGTTAATAGACAAGGTTCAGGCATACCGAAGCGCATCTACCGCATTAACCACCGAGGGGTAATTTCTCATGGATAAGCTGAGCGAACTGAGCAAGCCGGTGGCGCAGCCGGTGGAATATGGCGACGCATATCAGGGAGCGCGCGAAGATTTATCCATCTGGAAACGCCGAGCACTTGAGGCTGAGGATAAGATGCGTCATCTGGAGAAAATAAACGACCATTTGGTCAAAGAGGCTCAGGGCGAACATAGAATGGGTGAACCTATACTCACCGCCCCGCCAGCGCCAGCAGTGCCGGAGGACTATTTCGGGAGGTTGGTGGAAAAGGCTCGCGTGTCGGCAGACAAGGCAATGCGTAAATTTCCGCAGCCGAACTACGTTCTGAACAAAGTCGCTGAAGAAAGCGGCGAGGTCATCAAAGCGGTTATTCATTACACAGAAGGCCGCGAAGAGTGGGCGAACGTCGAAGGTGAGATCATTGATAATCTTGCTATGCTAATTCGCCTTGTTGTTGAGGGCGATCAGATTATCGGGTTCACGCCTCCTGACGCCTGCCGCGCAGCAATGCTGGCAGCAGCGCCGGAGGGTGGGAATGATCACGATACCCGACGATAACGAAATCATCTCGCGGCTCAGTATTGCCGGTTCAACGCCGGATTCGGTCGCAAGCCTCCTCCGCTGCGCCGGCTACAACGGCATGACCGGAAAAGCTATCCGCCAGCGCCTGATCAAGCTGGAAAAAGAAAACGCCGTTGAGAAAGTCCGCCGCCCTGGCATCCGTTCCGCGTGCTGGGCGCCAATCACCAAATAACCCACCGAAAATATGAAACCACGAATTCCGCAACGAATCAGCGCCAAAGCTGAGGGGGTTCTATGCGCCTACAGGGAGGGCAAAAAGAAACCCAACCAAACCTACCAGCATAAGTATTTGACGCTGCCAGTGGCCCGCTGCTGGCGAATGCTTTCGAAAGACAACGGCAACTCATGGGAAGTCATGAGCCATGAGCGCTACAACAACCAAATCAGGATTTAAACATGACCAGTCATCATGCATACCGCAATATCGCCAGAATTGCGGCTGAATGTGAACAACGTGGATGGTATGAAAAGGCCGCTGAAGTTTGGGAAAAGTCCCTCAAACTCGCACGAGCAGTCGATGTTCCGTGGATTAAAACCCGCATAGAGTTTTGCGTCAACGCGGCCGCACGACGCTGGGGAGGTGAGAATTGAGCACCGTTTTTGCCAGCAATACTCCACCCGAACACAAAGACCGGTGGCAAACCCCGATCGAAGTTTTCAACGCACTGGATGTTGAGTTTGGCTTCTTCCTGGATGCAGCAGCGGACGATGGCAACGCGCTATGCGCTCACTACCAGACAGAGCAGGATAACGCGCTGTCAATCGACTGGGTTAGTTACGGCGCCATCTGGTGCAATCCGCCATACAGCGACATCACCCCGTGGGTGATTAAGGCTGCGGAGCAATGTCACGTGCAGAATCAGCCGATCGTGATGCTGTTGCCGGCGGACACATCAACGGGCTGGTTTTCGTTGGCGCTGCAGTCAGTCGATGAAGTCCGCTTTATCACCGATGGCCGCCTAGCGTTTATTAATTCCGCAACGGGCAAGCCGGGGAAGAATGGCAACAGCAAAGGCAGTTTGATTTTCATTTGGCGACCATTTATCAAGCCGCGATGCCAGTTCTCCACCGTATCCAGAGACGAGCTCCTGCGCATAGGAAAAGGCATAACGATGGAGGCAAGCGTTGCATGATATGGACTCAGCAAAGAAAAACCTTCTCCGCAGTACAGCCAGAGAGCTTTTAAGAGATTTCGACTCCCCTTCCAACAATTTAACCCTCCGTCAGTTACTCGATAAGCACGCAGTGAAGATAGCCCCATACTGGCCGAAGTCTCCGCCGGTGTGGCTGCGCCTTTGCTGTGAGGTTCATCGGGTGCGGGAGGGGAAATAACGAGGTAACCATGGCCGACCCCCGCGCAGCCTCGGATGAGGCCAAATTCATGAAGCTCAAAGAGTACGCGGAAAAAATTCAAGTATCCCCCCATACGATATACCGAAACCCTGCGAAATTTCACATGTTCAAAGTCGGCGGGTCGTGGAGGGCTAACAAAGAAAGCATAGAAAAATTCTCGCAGACCAATAACAATGTCTTCCGACTGGCTGTGGTCGGCAGCAAGGAGTCAAAACGATGCCGATCTTCAAGAGGGGTAAAAAATACTGGATTGATATCTCCGCGCCAGACGGCACGAGAATTAGACGCTCTGCTGGCACCGAGGAAAAGGTAAAGGCTCAGCAACTTCACGACAAGTTAAAGCATGAGCTCTGGGCCGTAGCCAACCTAGACAAGCGACCGGAGAGGCTGTTCGAAGATATGGTTGTCTTGGCGCTGAGAGATGCCGAAGGGCAATCAAGTTATGAGAACAAGCAGATTTACGCTCGATACTGGCTTGGCATCTTCGGCGGTAGAGTCGTGTCCTCCATCACCGGGGAAGAAATTGTAGATAACCTGCCGACTCATAACCTGGCTACCAGAAAGCGCCTGGCTAACGCTACCAAAAACCGATACCGATCATTCATCATGAGGGGCTTCTCGCTCGCCGACAAAAGTGGCTGGCTTGATAGACAGCCTTACGCGCAGTCAATGAGAGAGCCGAAAGTTCGGGTTAGGTGGATTGAGGAAAGTGAGGCCAGATCGCTGATAGCAAATCTGCGCCATGATTGGATGAAGTGGGTGTGTTCGTTCGCGTTGCTGACCGGAGCACGCTTGGGGGAGATTCTTTCGCTGAAATGGAAAAATGTTAATCTTAGTCGTCGAGTCGCTGTTGTTACGGCGGAAAACGCAAAATCAGGGAAAGCAAGACCTCTTCCCCTTAGTGATTACGCAGTCGCGATGATGCGTGAAATCCCGATCGACAATGAGTATGTGTTTTCGGCTAACGGCGAAAAGGAGGGGTACATCAACAGAACGGATTTCGAGCGAGCACTTCAGCTTTCCGGCATCACGGATTTTCGCTTTCACGATCTCCGCCATACCTGGGCAAGCTGGCATGTTCAGAAGGGAACGCCATTGATGGTATTAAAGGAATTGGGTGGATGGGAGAAGCTCGAGATGGTCAATAAGTATGCCCACCTGAGCGGTGAGCATTTGAACAAATTCAGCGGCATTGTCACGTTTTTGGCACAAGACACCGAAAGCACGAACGACGCCGTTAGAATTTCTCTTGTAAGTTAATGTTTTTACAACGAAACAAACACACACCCTAACTCATGTTGCCGCATGAGCATCAGAGAAACAGTCTGATGTCGTTGAAACGGGGCCGCGCCGTAGGCGCAGCCCGGGAAATTAACCGCCGACGGACTCGTTTTCCGCCTGCGGATTACGGCTGATGAACATCGCATCGCCGTAGCTGAAAAAGCGGTACTGCTCGGCCACCGCCTGCTGATAGGCATTCATGGTATTTTTGTAGCCGGCGAAGGCCGACACCAGCATGATCAAGGTCGATTCCGGCAGGTGGAAATTGGTCACCAGCGCGTCGATCACCTGGTAGTGATAGCCCGGATAGATAAAGATGCTGGTGTCGCCGAAGAACGGCGCAATCAGCGCCTCTTTGCTGGCCGCCGCGGCGCTTTCCAGCGAACGCACCGAGGTGGTGCCCACCGCCACGACGCGCTTGCCGCGCGCCTTGCAGGCCAGCACCGCATCGACCACGTCCTGCGGCACTTCGGCGTATTCGGCGTGCATCACGTGATCTTCGATGGTTTCCACGCGCACCGGCTGGAAGGTGCCGGCGCCGACGTGCAGCGTCACGAACGCCATTTCCACGCCTTTGGCGCGCAGCGCCGCCAGCAGCGGTTCGTCGAAGTGCAGGCCGGCGGTCGGCGCGGCGACCGCGCCCGGTTTCTCGCTGTAGACCGTCTGATACAGCTCACGGTCGGCGTCTTCATCCGGGCGGGCGATATAAGGCGGCAGCGGCATGTGGCCGGCCGCGTTGAGAATGGTGAATACGTCGCGTTCGTCGTTGAAGCGCAGCTCGAACAGCGTCTCGTGGCGCGCCACCATGGTGGCGGCGATGCTCTCGTCATCCCCCAACAGCAGCTCGGCGCCCGGCTTGGGCGCTTTCGACGCGCGCACGTGCGCCAGCACGCGATGGTCGTCCAGCACGCGCTCCACCAGCACTTCTATCTTGCCGCCGCTGACCTTGCGGCCGAACATGCGCGCCGGGATCACGCGGGTATTGTTGAACACCAGCAGGTCGCCGGCTTCCAGCTTATCCAGCAGATCGGTGAATACGCCGTGCGTCAGCGCCCCGCTCGGCCCATCCAGCTGCAGCAGGCGGCATGCGCTGCGCTCGGCCTGGGGGTAGTGGGCAATCAGGGATTCGGGAAGTTCAAACGAAAAATCAGCGACGCGCATGGGTATTCACTTCTTCAATTTAAGGCTGGTTGGTAAAAAACAGGCGGCCTAGTCTAAAGCCGGGGGCGGTCAGCGGCAAGAAATAAGGAGGATTTGCCTGACTTCAGGTATAGTTGAGGGATGAATTTTCTCGCTCACCTTCACCTGGCCATGCTGGCGGACAGTTCGCTGCTGGGCAACCTGCTGGCCGATTTCGTGCGCGGCAACCCCGCCGCCGACTACCAGCCCGAGGTCGTGGCCGGCATCATGATGCACCGCCGCGTCGACGTGCTGACCGACAGCCTGCCGCAGGTGAAAGCCTGCCGCGACTATTTCAGCGCCCCCTACCGCCGCGTGGCGCCGATCACCCTCGACGTGGTGTGGGACCATTTTCTGGCGCGCCACTGGCAGCAGCTGGAGCCTTCACGCGACCTGCACCAGTTTACCCAGGAAGCCCGCAGCCAGATCGAACCTTACCTGCCGCTCACGCCCCCGCGTTTTCAGAACCTGAACGGCTATCTGTGGCCGGAACGCTGGCTGGAACGCTACGCCGAATTGCCGTTCATCGCCCGGGTATTGCAGGGCATGGCCAGCCGCCGTCCGCGCCTCGAAGCGCTGGCCGGCTCGTTCGCCGACGTCGAACAACATTATCATCAGCTTGAAACACAATTCTGGCAGTTTTATCCGCAAATGATGCAGCAGGCGAAGGAAAAAACGCTCTGAGGTCAAGCCCAAGCGTTTGAAATTGCAGCGCATTGCAAGAATTTACGTTTTGCCGCTTGCCCTTTTGCAAGAAAAGGTTATTTTTAAAGCTTGATAAATTATATCAACGACTTTGATAGGTAAAAGCTATCTCATTGATTGGTCTTTTACCCTTTATTCACCAAGTCATGGCCCCTATACTGGCCCTTGTTTTTACATCCACCCTTTAACACCTATTACAGGAGTAATTATGGTCCTGGTAACTCGTCAAGCCCCTGACTTCACTGCAGCTGCCGTACTGGGTAGCGGCGAAATCGTTGAAAACTTCAACCTGAAGAAGCACCTGAACGGCAAACCGGCCGTGCTGTTCTTCTGGCCAATGGACTTCACCTTCGTATGCCCTTCCGAGCTGATCGCTTTCGATCACCGCTATGAAGAGTTCCAGAAGCGTGGCGTTGAAGTGGTTGGCGTTTCCTTCGACTCAGAATTCGTCCACAACGCATGGCGTAAAACCCCTGTCGACAAAGGCGGCATCGGTGAAGTGAAATACGCAATGGTTGCTGACGTTAAGCGTGAAATCCAGAAAGCTTACGGCATCGAACACCCGGAAGCCGGCGTTGCGCTGCGCGGCTCCTTCCTGATCGACAAAGACGGCATCGTGCGTGCTCAGGTTGTTAACGACCTGCCAATCGGCCGTAACATCGACGAAATGATCCGTACCGTTGACGCGCTGCAATTCCACGAAGAGCACGGTGAAGTCTGCCCGGCTCAGTGGGAAAAAGGCAAAGCAGGTATGGGCGCTTCCCCAGACGGCGTGGCAAAATACCTGTCTGAAAACGCTGCCAAGCTGTAATTTCAGCCTGATAGTGAATCAACCGGCCCACGCGGCCGGTTTTTTTATGCCCCTTTTTGGGGCAAACCGCCCGCCTGCAGTGCTTTATTTCCCTGTTTCCGCTCACATTTCCCGCCCAGTTCGCCGCGCGAATGCCCATCTGCGGCTACTATCAATAACGCTGGCTCGCGCTTTGCAAGTGAACAGCGGCAAGCAAACACAACACAATAAAAAACTGACAGGGTAGGAATAACTATGTTTTTACAGAAATGGAGCAAACCCCTGACCATGGCGGCGCTGCTGGTCAGCGGCAGCCTGTATGCGGCATCCAACCCAGCGGTGGAAGCCCAAAACGGCATGGTGGTCACCTCGCAGCATCTGGCCTCGCAGGTCGGGGTGGATATCCTGAAGATGGGCGGCAACGCCATCGACGCCGCCGTGGCGGTCGGCTATGCGCAGGCGGTGGTGAACCCCTGCTGCGGCAACATCGGCGGCGGCGGCTTTATGACCGTCCACCTGGCGGACGGCACCGACACCTTCATCAACTTCCGCGAAACCGCGCCGGCGGCGGCCAGCGCCAACATGTATCTGGACGCCGACGGCAAGGTGAAGAAAGACGCCAGCCTGTACGGCTATCTGGCGGCGGGCGTGCCGGGCACCGTGCTGGGGATGGAAACCGCGCGTGAGAAGTACGGCAAACTGAGCCGCGAACAGGTGCTGGCGCCGGCGATCAGGCTGGCGCGCGAAGGCTTTGTGCTGACCCGCGCCGATACCGATATCCTCGACACCACCATCGCGCGCTTCAAGCAGGATCCCGAATCGGCCAAAATCTTCCTGCGCCCGGACGGCAGCCCGCTGCAGCCGGGGGACAAGCTGGTGCAAACCGATCTGGCCAACACGCTGGAAGCCATCGCCAAAGGCGGAACCGACGCCTTCTATAAAGGCAAGATCCCGCAGGCCGTGGAGGCGGCGGCCAAACAGGGCGGCGGCATTTTGACCGCCGCCGACTTCGCCAACTATAAAGTCACCGAAACCCCGCCGATCACCTGCAGCTATCGCGGCTACAAGTTCGTGTCAGCGCCGCCTCCCAGTTCCGGCGGCGTGACGCTGTGCGAAATCCTCAACGTGGTGGAAGGCTATGATCTGAAAAGCATGGGCTTCAACTCGGCGGCGGCCATTCACACCATGACCGAAGCGATGCGCCATGCCTACATGGATCGCAACACCTACCTTGGCGACCCGGAATTCATCAAGAACCCGATCGACCGACTGGTGAGCAAGAGCTACGCCGAGCAGATCCGCAAGAAAATCGTCGCGGACAAGGCCACGCCGTCGGAAAACGTGCAGCCCGGCATGGAGCCGCATGAGAAGCCGGAAACCACCCACTATTCGATCGTCGATCACGACGGCAACGCGGTCTCCACCACCTATACCGTCAACGGTCGCTTCGGCGCTGTCGTCATCGCACCGGGTACCGGCTTCTTCCTCAACGACGAGATGGACGACTTCACGGTGAAAGTGGGCGAGAAAAACCTGTACGGGCTGGTGCAGGGCACCGCCAACAGCATTGCCCCCGGTAAGCGCCCACTATCGTCGATGAGCCCGACGCTGGTGACCAAGGACAACAAGATCTTTATGGTGCTGGGCTCGCCGGGCGGCTCACGCATCATCACCATCACCCTGCAGACCGCGTTGAACGTGATCGACCACGGCATGGCGCCGCAGGAAGCGGTGGACGCACCGCGCATCCATCACCAATGGTTGCCGGATGAGGTGTACTACGAACAGCGCGGCGTTTCCGCCGATACGCTGAAGCTGCTGAGCGGCATGGGCTATAAGATGGTCGAGCAAACGCCGTGGGGCGCCGCCGAACTGATTCTGGTCGGTTTGACGGGTGCGGCGGGCGTCAGCCCGGCCAACTCCGGCAACGATTCGGCGGTTTCCGGCAAAGTGCGTGAAGGCTACCTGTACGGCGCCAACGACGTGCGTCGCCCGGCGGGCTCCGCGGTCGGTTACTGATGTAAACACCCACTCACCTTAACCGCGGGGGCGTTTCTGCCCCCGCACTCCCTTTAGCCCTCGCAGCGCCACACGGTGGCCGACTCTTCCGCCAGCTGCAGGCGCAGCCCGCCGGCCGTTTCGCTCAACTCTCCCCGCCCTTCCACACGCCGCCACGGGCCGCGGGCCAACAGCGGGTTGTGCGGCAGCTGCGCCTGGCCGCTGCCGTCGCGCTGCAGCGCCACCAACACCTGCTCCTGCTGATACAGACGCACGAACACCAGCGTTTCTCCGCTGGCGTACAGCACCTGACAGCCGCCGCGACGCAGCGCCAGGCTCTGTTTACGCAGCGCCGCCATGCGCTGGAACAGCGCCAGCAGCGGCCGATCCCAGTCACCGACGTCCCACGGGAACGGCTTGCGGCAGAACGGATCGTTGCCGCCGTCCAGGCCAATCTCATCGCCGTAATAGAGACAAGGCACGCCGATCCAGCTCAGCAACCACACCGCCGCCATCTGCATGCGCGCCGCGTTCCCCTGCAACAGCGTGAGGAAACGCGCGGTATCGTGGCTGTCCAGCTGATTGAACTGGATCAGCTGGCGGCCGTGCGGCAGCCCCGCGCGGTAGCCGTCCATCCACTGCGCGCACCCGGCGGCGTCCAGCCGCACCGGGTGGTAGGCCACGTCCAGCCCCGCCAAAAACGCCCGCACCGGCAACGCGAACCCCATGTAGTTCATCGCCGCATCCTCCACGCCGGCGTGCAGCCAGCGGCGCGCGTCGCCGAAGTGTTCGCCCAAGACGTAGGCCTGTGGATTCTCCTGCTTCACCGCCTGATAGATGCCCGCCAGGTGGCGCAGATTGCCGGTGGCGCCGCCGTTCTCCCCCAGCATGTGCACCACGTCCAGCCGCCAACCATCGATGCTGTACGGCGGGCGCAGCCAGTGACGCACCACGCTGCCTTCCCCGCGATAGATCGCTTCCGNCTGCGGCTCGGCGAAGTTGAGCTTCGGCAGACTGGCGTTGCCCTTCCAGTCGAGCGCGCGGCCGTCCGGGTAAAAGTTGAACCAGCCGCGATACGGCGAATCGGGGTGGTGACAGGCGCCGTTTTCGCCCTGACGATGGCGGTCGAACCACGGGTGCGAGTCGCCGGTGTGGTTAAAGACCCCGTCCAGCACCAGTTTCATGCCCACCTTGTGAGTGCTCACTCGCAAACGCTGCAGCGCCGCGTTGCCGCCGAAGTGCGGATCGACCTGGTAATAGTCCTCGGTATCGTACTTATGCACGCTCGGCGCGGTAAAAATCGGGTTCAAATACAGCGCCGTCACGCCCAGCTGCTGCAAATACGGCAGTTTGGCGCAAATGCCGTCCAGATCGCCGCCGTAAAAGGTCGAGGCGGCGTGGCGATCCTCCAACGGGTGCTGCCAGTCGCGCCGAATCACCTCGGCGCCGGCCGCGTGATGGCGGTAGCTGCCGCTCTGGATGCCGTGCTCGCCGCCGCTGCTGGCGAAGCGATCGGGGAAAATCTGGTAGAACAGCTGATCCGCCACCCACGCGGGGCCGTTGTCGGGCTCGTCGACGGCGAACTGCGCCAGCTGGCCCGGCGGCGTTGGCGACCAGCCCTGCGGGCCGAACCACTGTTGGCGATCGGCCCACAGCAGCTTGAAGCAGTAACGCCGCGTCGGCTCGCCCTCATTCAGCGTCAGGCTGGCCTGGTAGCGCCGCATCCCCTCGTGGCGCTGCGCTTTCATCGTCAGCAGCCACTCTTCGTTGTCCGGTTCGGCGCGCAAAAATACCCGTTCCGGCAGTTCATCCCCTTGTAACCACAGCGTGATATCCAAACGTTGCCCTTGTTTCACCACAAAAGGCGGGACCGGTTGATGCCAGGCGTTAAGCATACTGTTCTCCTGCTGTACCAAACGAAATCGACGGCGTTCTTCAAAAAACGAACAATGCCACGTTAAGTGCAACTCCCCCTCCTCTCTGGCCGCAAAACCCGGGGATGAGCCGGGGGGCGGAGACTGAAAAATAACGCTAACTTGATGTAAAAAAAGGTAAACAGGCACAAATCCTGCACGTTACCCCTTAGGCTAACGCGTTTTAAGTTTACAGGATATTTTTTGCGCATTTTTTAAGGAGCGGTAATGCAACAACAGATAACGCGCTGGCTGGAACAGTTTGGTTTGGAATTCGGCGGAGTGATGTCGCTGTTGATGGTATTGGGGTTGATTGTTCTGATCTCGGTCGCGATCCACCTGGTGCTGCACCGGGTGGTGTTGGCGGCCCTTCAGCGCCGTGGCCAGCAGTCGCAGCGCGTCTGGCAACAGGCCATCACCCAATACAAACTGTTCCAGCGCGTGGCGCTGCTGCTGCAAGGGGTGATCATCAGCATCCAGGCGACGCTGTGGCTGCAGAGCGGCAGCCAGACTCAGGCGGTGATCGTCACCGCCGCGCAGGTGTGGATCCTCGCCTTCACCCTGTTGTCGCTGTTCTCGCTGCTGGATACGCTGCTGGCGCTGCTGCGCCAAAGCCCGATTTCCAATCAGCTGCCGCTGCGCGGCATTTTCCAGGGCCTGAAGCTGGTGGCGGCGATCCTGATCGGCATCATGATCGTCTCATTGCTGATGGGCAAATCGCCGCTGCTGCTGCTCAGCGGTCTGGGCGCCATGACCGCGGTCTTGATGTTGGTGTTCAAGGATCCGATCCTCGGGCTGGTGGCCGGCATCCAGCTCTCCGCCAACGACATGCTGAAGATCGGCGACTGGCTGGAAATGCCGAAATACGGCGCCGACGGCGCGGTCACCGACATCGGCCTGACCACGGTCAAAGTGCGCAACTGGGACAACACCGTCACCACCATCCCCACCTACGCGCTGATCTCCGACTCATTCAAGAACTGGCGGTCGATGTCGGAATCCGGCGGGCGCCGCATCAAGCGCAGCCTGAATATCGACACCGGCAGCGTGCACTTCCTGTCGGAAGAAGAGCAGCGCCGCCTGCAGCGCAACCCGCTGCTGCACAGCTATCTGAACGTTAAGACCCAGGAGCTGAGCCAGCACAACCAGGAAATCGCCGTCGATCTGGCCTCGCCGCTCAACGGCCGCCGCCTCACCAACCTCGGCACGCTGCGCGCCTATCTGGAAGCCTACCTGCGCGCTCATCCGCGCATTCACCAGAACATGACGCTGATGGTGCGCCAGCTGGCGCCGACGCCGGAGGGCCTGCCGCTGGAAATCTACGCCTTCACCAACACCACGGTCTGGGCGGAGTACGAAAGTATTCAGGCGGATATTTTCGATCATATCCTGGCGGTGATCGACGAGTTCGGCCTGCGCGTGCATCAGACGCCAACCGGCAATGACCTGCGCGGCATGCTGCGACAAAGCGCGAACGCTTCCTGACGTCGGCTGACGTAACTGTGTCTGCTGGTAATTATTCTCTTTCAATTGCCAGCAGATATCTCCATCCCCTTCTTTTCCCCGGCGAAAACGGCGTTAATGCGCCATCACCTTCACCACCGAGAGGGAAAGCCCTTGCTGAAACGGATACGTCATCGGCTGTTTACCCTGCTGGCCACCCTGCTGTTTATCAGCTGCCTGCACAGCGCGTCGCTGGATGAAAGCCGCATGCCCCGCAATCTGCAACCTTCGCTGAGCGCCCTCAGCAGCAACCTGCAGGACATTCGCGAAGTGCTGGCGCGCTGCGCCGGCGAGGAAGAGGAGGAACGGCTGAACGACGGCGGCATGCGCATCGAAGCGCGCGCCGCCGGGGAGGAGGAAGCGGAAGATAAACCCTAAAAAAACACCGGCCTAAGCCGGTGTTTTTCCATTTAGTCTTGCTGCGTCGCCAGCAGCGCGCGTTTTTTCTGGCGGTTGACCTTGAACCAGTACCCCGCCAGCAGCAACACCACCCAGACCAGGCCGGCGTACAGCGAGACGCGCGTGGTCGGGAAGTAACCGATCAGGCCGATGATGAACACCAGGAACACGATCGCCACCACCGAGGTGAACACCCCGCCGCGCAGCGGGAACGCCAGCTGCTTCACCTGCTCTTTGCTCAGGCTGCGGCGGAAGGCTATTTGCGAGAACAGGATCATGATCCACACCCACACGGTGGCGAAGGTCGCCAGGGAGGCGATCACCAGGAACACGCTCTCCGGCATGATGTAGTTGAGGTATACCGCCAGCAGCAGCGCCAGCATCATCACCACCACCGTCACCCAGGGAATGCCGCGTTTCGACACCTTGCTGAACATCTTCGGCGCGTGCCCTTGCTCGGCCATGCCATGCAGCATGCGGCCGACGCCGAATACGTCGCTGTTGATCGCCGACAGCGAAGCGGTGATCACCACGAAGTTGAGGATGCCCGCCGCCACGGTGATGCCCATATGCTGGAAGGTCAGCACGAACGGGCTGCCGTTGGTGCCCACCTGGTTCCACGGGTAGATCGACATGATGACAAACAGCGTGCCGACGTAGAACACCAGAATGCGCCACGGCACCGAGTTGATGGCTTTGGGAATCGATTTTTTCGGATCCTTGGCTTCGCCGGCGGTGATGCCGATGATTTCAATGCCGCCGTAAGCGAACATCACCAGCTGCAGCGACAGGATCATGCCGATAACGCCGTTGCTGAAGAAGCCGCCGTTCGACCACAGGTTATGAATGCCGGTCGGTTGCCCGCCGTTGCCGATACCCCAGATGATGATGCCGATGCCGGCCGCGATCATGATGATGATGGTGGCGACCTTGAAGAACGAGAACCAGAACTCCAGCTCGCCGAATACCTTGACGCTCATCAGGTTGATGGCGCCGATGATCAGCACCACGCTCAGCACCCAGATCCAGTGCGGCACTTCCGGGAACCAGACCCCCATATAGATGCCGAAGGCGGTCACGTCGGCGATGGCGACGATCAGGATCTCAAAGCAGTAAGTCCAGCCGGTGATGTAACCCGCCATCGGGCCGAGGTAGTCCTGCGCGTAGCGGGAAAATGAGCTGGCCTGCGGGTTGTTGACCGACATCTCCCCCAGTGCGCGCATGATGATAAAGGCCACGATGCCGCCGATCAGGTAAGCCAGCAGCACGCTCGGGCCGGCCATTTTGATGGCGTCCGCCGAGCCGTAGAACAACCCGGTGCCGATGGCCGACCCCAGCGCCATAAAGCGGATATGACGCGTGCTGAGGCCGCGTTTCAGCTTATTGTCGGGGGCAGTGGTGGGTGACTGTTGTTGCATGAAAATGACCCATAGTTTTAAACGAAAAAAAGCCACGGACATGTCCGTGGCCCTGGATTTAGCCGGGGGATTATCAGTGCGCGGTCACTTGAGAACGCGTGCACACCCGATCATAAATCGCGACCAGCGCCAACATCAGCAGCGAAGGCGGCAACCATGCCAACCCCTGCTCCGCCAGCGGCAGGTGAGTGGACCAGGCCGGCAGCAGCTGCTGGAAGCTGGACGCTTTCACCGCGTCAAGAATACCAAACAACAGGCTGACAAGCATCACCGGCGCGATGATGCGCGGCGCGCTGTGCCACCAACGCAGGGTGAAGCTCAGCACCACCAGCACGATGCACGGCGGATAAATCGCGGTCAGCACCGGAATGGAGATCTGGATCAGGTGGCTCAGGCCGAGGTTGGACACCACCATCGAGAACAGGCCCAGGATAAACACCAGCGTCTTGTAAGAGAACGGCAGGTATTGCGCGAAGAACTCGGCGCAGGCGCAGGTCAGGCCCACCGCGGTCACCATGCAGGCGATGAAGATCAGCGCCGCCAGGAAGAAGCTGCCGAGGCCGCCGAAGGTGTTCTGAACGTAAGCGTGCAGGATCACCGCGCCGTTGGTGGCGTCAGGCACCAGCGCGCCGCTGCCGGAGCCCAGCTTGAACAGGCTCAGATAAACCAGCGTCAGGCCCACGCCGGCGATCAAACCGGCCAGAATGGTGTAACGGGTCAACAGACCGGCGTCTTTCACGCCGCGCGAGCGCGCCGCGTTGACGATAACGATGCCGAATACCAGCGCGCCCAGCGTATCCATGGTCAGATAGCCGTTAACGAAGCCGGAGGAGAAAGGCACGCTCTGATAAGCCGCCGTCGCCGGGATAGGCGCGCCGGCTGGCCACAGCAGCGCGGCGATGCCCAGTACGGCCAGCGCGACGATCTTCAGCGGCGCCAGCACGTGGCCGACGGTATCGAGCAGACGGCCCGGATACAGGGAGATGCCGATCACCAGCGCGAAGTACACCAGACTGTAGATGAACAGCGGCATGGCGCCGTCGCCGGTCAGCGGGGCGATGCCCACCTCAAAGGACACGGTGGCGGTGCGCGGCGTGGCGAACAGCGGGCCGACGGCCAGGTAGCAGACGGTCGCCAGCAGCAGGCCGGCGCCGCGGCCGATCGGCGAACTGAGGGCGTCGATGCCGCCGCCGACGCGCGCCAGCGCGATGACGGTGATGACCGGCAGGCCCACGGCGGTGAGCAGGAAGCCCAGCGCAGCGATCCAGACGTGTTCACCGGACTGCAAGCCGACCATCGGCGGGAAGATGATGTTCCCGGCCCCAACGAATAAGGCAAAGGTCATGAAGCCCAGTGCCAGGATATCTTTTGACGTTAAACGATGACTCATACGATGTCGTGTTGCCTGTTCAAATGAAAAAAAATTGTCCGATAGCGTGGTGGCGAAACGCCCCACCCGGTTGCCGGCATGCCCGATCGTCGCAGCGCCTAATAAGCACCCTAAACGCAGTCGATCCGGCGTTTATGTCCCTATTCGAAAGTGGCCGCTCATGAAGATGGGCAAAATTTTAGGAGTTATAAAAATGGAGGTTTAATCCGACAACGAAGGCTAAGGTAAACGTTTATAGCGCTTCAAGGCAAGACGCACGGCGAAAAGCAGAGCTATCGACCATATAAACTTTAGCCACCAGTCGATCATATTGGCTATCAATAAATATACACTACATGATTTGTATCATTTTTGAACAATGAATTCACGAAACGTGAAGCATATATCGCTTTACCGCGCGAAAACGCCAATAAATTCCCGGTTTTCGCGTGGTATAAGCTCCGTTTTGCCGTGAAAAAAGGCGAAAATTACGCCGATTTTTGTCGCTTATTGCGCCGTGGCCGGCGCGAGCGGTGGCAACCCGAGCGCCTGACGAGTCTTCTGCAGGGCGGCCGGCGGCAGCGGCAGATAGCCGTCGTGGTTGACCAGGCTTTGCCCTGGTGTCGACAGCACGCGATCGAGGAACGCGGCGGTCAGCGGCTCCAGCGGTTGATTGGGGGCTTTGTTGATGTAGATATACAGATAGCGCGACAGCGGGTAGCGATCGTTGCGCACGTTGGCGGCGGTAGGCGCGACATAGTCTTCTCCCGACTCCGCCAGCGGCAGCAGCCGCACGCCGCTGGCGCGAAAACCGATGCTGGCGTAGCCGATGCCGTTGAGCGAACCGGCCACCGCCTGCACCACCGAAGCCGAACCAGGCAGCTCATTGACGCGCGGCATGAAATCGCCGCCGCACAGCGCGCGCAGTTTGAAATAGCCGTAGGTGCCGGACGCCGAGTTGCGGCCGAAGCGTTGCAGCGAGCGTGTCGCCCAGTCGCCGCGCAGCCCCAGCTCGCCCCAGCGCGTCAGCGGCTGGCTTTCACCGCAGCGCCGGGTGGCGGAGAAAATGCGATCGAGCTGCTGCAGGTTAAGGCCGCGCAGCGGATTGTCCTGATGCACCAACACCACCAGCGCATCCACCGCTACCGGCACCGCCAGGGGCGCATAACCGTAACGGTGTTCGAACGCCGAAACCTCGGCCGCCTTCATCGGCCGGCTCATCGGGCCCAGTTGCGCGGCGCCCGCCGCCAACGCGGTCGGCGCGGTCGACGAACCGGCGGCCTGGATCTGCAGGTTGACGTTGGGATAATGCTGGCTGAAATCCTGCGCCCACAGCGCCATCAAATTCGCCAGCGTGTCGGAGCCGACGCTGGACAGGTTGCCCGCCAACATGCCGTCAGGCTGCGCCAGCGCGCCGCGTCCGGCCAGCAGCGCCAGGCAAAGCAACAGCCCTCGGGTAATTCGGGTCATACCGGTGTCTCGCGTTAATTTTCCACCGCATTCTCTGATAAAGCGGCGGGAACAATCAACCGATTGGGCAAGGTAAAGATAAAGCGGGTGCCGATCCCCGGTTCGCTGAGGATCTCCAGCCGCGCGTCGTGATGGCTGAGCGCGTGCTTGACGATCGCCAGCCCCAGCCCGCTGCCGCCGGTCTGGCGCGAACGGGCCTTGTCGACGCGATAAAAACGCTCTGTCAGGCGCGGCAGATGCTCGGCGGCGATGCCCGGCCCGTTGTCGCTGACCTGGAATTGCGCGCCGTGCGCCGTCTGCTGCCAGCTGACTTCGATATGGGTGCCCTTCGGCGTGTGGTTGACCGCGTTGTACACCAGGTTAGACACCGCGCTGCGCAACTGGTCTTCATTGCCGAACACGTTGAGCTGTTCGTTCACCCGGAAGGTGATCTCGTGATTGCCGCCGCTCAGCGATTGCGCCTCACGCTGCAACACCCGCAGCATCAGCGGAATATCCACCCGCTCGTTCATGTCGACATTGGGCGCCGCCTCGATGCGCGACAGCGTCAGCAGCTGCTTGACCAGCCCGTCCATCCGGCGGGTCTGCTCTTGCATGGTGCTAAGCGCCTTGCTGCGCAGCGAGCCATCCTGCTCTTCGTCGCCCATCATCTCCAGATAGCCCTGCAGCACCGTCAGCGGCGTGCGCAGTTCATGACTGACGTTGGCGAAGAAGTTGCGCCGCGCGCCCTCCAACTGGCGCATCTGGGTGACGTCGCGCGCCACCATCAGCAGTTGCCCTTCGGAATAGGGCATCACGCGGAATTCGACGTAGTGTTCGTTGTTCAGCTGCAGCGTCAGCGGGCGCGAAAACTCCTGCTGTTGCAGATAGTGGCTGAATTCCGGATACCGCAGCAGGTTAAGGATGTGCTGGCCATTGTCTTCCGGCCAGCGAAAGCCGAGCAGATGCTGCGCCAGCCCGTTGCACCAGAAGATATTGCCTTCGACGGTGGTCATCACCACCGCGTCAGGCAGCGATTCGGCCCCGCTGCGAAAGCGCTTGATCAGCAGCGCCAGCTCGCGCCGGCGGCGGCGGTTGCGCTGCTGCATCTGATACAGGCCATAGAACAGCGGCTCCCAGCTCCAGCGGCCGGGCGGCGGCGTCATGCTGCGGTCGATCCACAGCCAATGGGAGAGTTTGAGCTGGTTGTAGAAATTCCACACCAGCGCAGCCAGCGCAGAGGCCAGCAGGAACCAGGGCAGATAACCGAAAATCAGCCCCAGCAGTAAGGCGGGCAGACAGAAAAGAGCCAGCTCCAAAGCCAGCCTCTTCCACGACAGACGTTCTAACACGGCATATTCTCCAGCGCGGCGCGATCAGTAGCGCGTTGAGAACCGGTAGCCGGTGCCCCGAACGGTTTGAACCATTTTATCATGCCCACTGGTTTCTAACGCCTTGCGGAGCCGACGGATATGCACGTCAACGGTACGGTCTTCCACATAAACGTTAGTGCCCCAGACGTGATTAAGCAACTGCTCGCGGCTATAAACCCGCTCCGGGTGGGTCATAAAGAAGTGCAGCAGCTTGAACTCGGTCGGCCCCATGTCCAGCGCCTGATCGTTCGCCATTACGCGGTGGGAGGACGGATCCAGGCTCAACCCTTGCATTTCAATCACTTCTTCCACCGCCATCGGCGAAATGCGGCGCATGACCGCTTTGATGCGCGCCACCAGCTCCTTGGGCGAGAACGGCTTGGTGATGTAATCATCCGCCCCCACTTCCAGGCCGCGCACCCGGTCTTCTTCTTCGCCGCGCGCGGTCAGCATCATCACCGGGATATCGCGGGTCAGCGCTTCGCGCTTCATATGTTTGATAAACTGAATGCCGGAACCGCCGGGCAACATCCAGTCAAGCAACACCAAATCAGGGAACGGCTCAGACAGACGCGTCACGGCGCTGTCATAATCCTCGGCTTCCAACGGTTGGTAACCATTCTGTTCCAACACAAAGCACACCATCTCACGGATCGGCGCTTCGTCTTCCACCACCAGTATGCGTCTTGCCATCGTCAATCCTGCCAATGTGTTAGCGACTTTTCGGGCGCCATTATGCGTCAGTTTTGTGACACTTTTATGAAAAAAACCGGCTGTTATAGGCAGTAAGCATAGCGATTATTTCCCGCAGTAAAGAAAAATCATCCGGTTGTCATCATCATTGCGCCGGGACAGCCGCCGCCGCGGCCTTTATAATCATCGCCATTATCTTCACATCCGGGAGTGTCATGCGCCTGATCCACACCTCTGACTGGCACCTTGGCCAGTACTTTTTCACCAAAAGCCGCGCCGCCGAGCACCAGGCTTTTCTGAACTGGCTGATCGAACAGATCGAACAGCAGCAGGTGGATGCGCTGATCGTCGCCGGGGATCTGTTCGATACCGGCTCGCCGCCCAGCTATGCCCGCGAGCTGTACAACCGCTTCGTGGTGGAACTGCAGCGCACCGGCTGCCAGTTGGTGGTGCTGGGCGGCAACCACGATTCGGTCGCAACGCTGAACGAATCGCGTGAACTGCTCTCCTGCCTGAACACCACGGTGATCGCCAGCGCGCAGGGCGCCCCGGAACAGCAGATCGTGGTGCTTAACCAACGCGACGGCCAGCCGGGCGCGGTGCTGTGCGCCATCCCGTTCCTGCGGCCGCGCGACCTGCTCACCAGCCGCGCCGGCGAATCCGGCGCGCAGAAACAGCAGGCGCTGCAGGAAGCCATCGCCGAACATTACCAAGCGCTGTATCAGGCGGCCTGCGAGCGCCGCGACCAGCTGGGCCTACCGCTGCCGATCGTCGCCACCGGCCACCTGACCACCGTCGGCGTCACCACCTCCGACTCGGTGCGCGACATCTATATCGGCACCCTCGACGCCTTCCCGGCGCAGGCCTTCCCGCCCGCCGACTATATCGCGCTCGGCCACATTCACCGCGCGCAGAACGTCGCCAAATCGGAGCATATTCGCTATAGCGGCTCACCGATCCCGCTCAGTTTCGATGAGCTGGGCAAAGCCAAAAGCGTCTTCCTGGTCGATTTCGCCGACGGCGCTTTGCAGCGGGTAGACGCGTTAACGATCCCGCAGTTTCAGCCCATGCAACTGATCAAAGGCGATCTGGCCGAGATCGAACGGCAGCTGCGGCAATTTGCCGACTATGCCGGCGAGCTGCCGGTGTGGCTGGATATCGAAGTGGCGACGCAGGACTACCTCAGCGACATCCAGCGCCGCATCCAGCTGATGGCGGATGAGCTGCCGGTGGAAGTGGTGCTGCTGCGGCGCAGTAAAGAGCAGCGCCGCCAGGCGATCGCGCAGCAGGATAAAGAAACGCTGAACGAGCTGAGCGTCAACGAGGTGTTCGAACGGCGTCTGACACAGGAGGCCGACATGCCCGAAGCGCGCCAACGGCGGATGCACCAACTGTTCCGCCAGGTGGTCGAGGCGGTGCAGCAGAACGCCGAGGAGAACAACCCATGAAGATCCTCAGCCTGCGGTTAAAAAACCTCAACTCGCTGCAGGGCGAATGGAAAATTGACTTCACCGCCGAGCCGTTCGCCAGCAACGGCCTGTTCGCCATTACCGGCCCGACCGGCGCGGGCAAAACCACCCTGCTGGACGCCATCTGCCTGGCGCTGTACCACCAAACGCCGCGCCTCAACGTCACGCCGAGCCAGAATGAACTGATGACCCGCCACACCGCCGAATCGCTGGCGGAGGTCGAATTCGAGGTCAAGGGCGTCGGCTATCGCGCCTTCTGGAGCCAGCGCCGCGCCAAAAACGCGCCGGACGGCAATCTGCAGGCGCCGAAGGTCGAACTGGCGCGCCGCGAGGACGGCAAGATCCTGGCGGACAAGGTGCGCGACAAGCTGGAGCTTACCGCCGCCATCACCGGGCTGGACTTTGGCCGCTTCACCAAATCGATGATGCTGTCTCAGGGGCAGTTCGCCGCCTTCCTCAACGCCGACGCCAACGATCGCGCCGAACTGCTGGAAGAGCTGACCGGCACCGAAATCTACGGGCGGTTGTCCGAACAGGTGTTCGAGTCGCACAAGCAGGCCAAAACCGACCTGGATGCGTTGCATCAACGCGCCAGCGGCATCGAACTGCTGAACGACGAGCAGCGCCAGTCTCTGACCGAACAGCTGACGGCGCTGAGCGCGCAGGAAATCGCCCTCGGCGAGCAAACCCAGCGGCAGCAACAGGCGCTGAGCTGGCTGCAGCAATGGCAACGCCTCCGGCAACAGCAAAGCGAGGGGCAATTGCGGCTGGACACCGCCCAGCGCGAGCAGGTGGAGGCCGCCCCGCAGCTGCAGCGGCTGGCGCGCAGCGAGCCGGCCGAGAAATTGCGGCCGCTGCGCGGCGAACGCGATCGTTGCCGCGCCGAGCTGCAGACGATACAACAGCAGGCAGCCCAGCTGACGCAACAACAGGAACAGCACTCGGTGCAGCTGGCGCCGCTGCAGCAGGCGGTGGAAAAAACCCGTCTGGCGCAGCAAGCCCATGCCGAGCATATGCGGCAACAGCAACAGTTGATCGATGACCAGGTGGCCCCGCTCGACCATCAAATAGCCCAACTGCAGTCGACACAGGCCGAGCGGCGACAGGCCGGCGATGCCGCCGCGCAGCAATGCGCCCAGCAGCAGACCGCGCTGGAGCAGCTCACCGCCCAGCGCAGCCAACTGACGACGCAGGCCGCACAGCATCAGCAGCAGTTGAACGCGCTGACCGAAGCGCTAGCCGTTCAACAACAGCAGCAACAGGCGCTGGAGGCGCAAACGCCGTTGGCCCCGCTGCGCCAACGCCTGAGTGCCCTGGCGGATCTGCGCCCGACGCGCCGGCAGTTATTTGCTCTCGCTTCTTTATCGCAGCAAATCGTTAAACGGCTGGAACAGCAGCGGCAAGAGCTAAACAGCGGCCAACATGAACTTACCCAGTTGGAACCACAGCTAGAACTCATCCGTCAGCAATTTAAGCAGCAGAAAGCCCACCAGGCCGATGTTGAAAAAACCTATGCGCTGGAACAACGGATCGTGGGTCTGGAGGCCGAGCGCGCCCGTTTGCAACCCGGCGCCCCCTGCCCGCTGTGCGGCTCATGCGAGCACCCGGCGGTAGAACAATACCAAGAGGTAAAACTGTCAGAAACCGCGCAACGTCTGGAGCAAATGAAAGCCCAGACCGAAGCATTGCAAAAACAAGGCGTCGAGCTGCGAGCCCGTTACGACAACCTGCAACAGCAATTGCAGCGTCAGCAGCAAACCATCGCGCAGGATGAACAACAGCTGGCCGGCCAACAGCAACAGTGGCAGCAGCTCAGCGCGCCGTTGGCGTTCGACTTTACGCTGGCGGATGGCGAGCAACTCAGCGCCTGGCTGAACGGCTGCGACGACGAAGAACGGCGCGGGCAACACGCGCTGCAACAGCATGAACAGGCGGCGCAGGCGGTACAGCAGGCGAAGGATGCGCTCATCGCTCTGCAAACGCAGCAGCAGCAGACGCAGCAACAGCTGGCGTTGCTCGAAGAACGCTTTACGCTGCTGCAGAAAGCCCACGCCGACAGCCTGCAACAGCAGCAAGAGCTGCATCAACGCTGGCAAGAAGGCGAGAAGACCCTTGCCGAACGACGCGCGCAGCGGCTGGCGCTGTTCGGCGAACAGCAGGTCGCCGAGGTGCGCGAACAGCTGCGCGCCAAACAAACCGCCTGCGAACAGGCCAGCGTTCAGGCCGCCGAGCAGTGGCAAAAGGCGCAGGAACTGCGCGAACGCCTGGCCGGCCAGCAGGCCGGGCTGCAACATCAACACACTCAGATGCAGGAGCGGCTGCAGCAGGCGCAGCAGCAGTGGCAGCAGGCGCTGGCCGACAGCGAATTCGCCGATGAAACCGCCTTCACCGCCGCGCTGCTGGACGATGTCCTGCGCCGCGAATTGAAACAGCGCAAAGAACAGCTGCAACAGCGGCAGGTGGAGGCCGCCGCCCTGCTGACGCAGGCGACGCAAACGCTGGAGCAGCACCGGCAAAACCGCCCTGAAGGGGTGGATGAAGCCAACGCGGATCTCGATGCGCTCACCCAATCGCTGGCCGAACTGGCACAGCAGTTGAAGGCGCTGCAGCTGCGCCAGGGCGAACTGCGCAACCAGCTGGAAAGCGACGCCGAACGCCGTCTCAATCAACAGGCGCTGTTCGAGCAGATCGCCCGCAGCCAGCAAGACTACGACGACTGGAGCTGCCTCAACCAGCTGATCGGCTCAAAAGAGGGCGACAAATTCCGCCGCTTCGCTCAGGGGCTGACGCTCGATCATCTGGTGTATCTGGCCAACCTTCAACTCGGCCGGCTGCACGGGCGCTACCTGCTGCAGCGCAAGACCAGCGACGCGCTGGAGCTGCAGGTGGTGGACACCTGGCAGGCCGACGCGCTGCGCGATACCCGCACCCTGTCCGGCGGCGAGAGCTTCCTGGTCAGCCTGGCGCTGGCGCTGGCGTTGTCCGATTTGGTCAGCCACAAAACCAGCATCGACTCGCTGTTCCTCGACGAAGGTTTCGGCACGCTGGATGCCGAAACCCTCGATACCGCGCTGGACGCGCTGGACAGTCTGAACGCCTCCGGCAAAACCATTGGCGTGATCAGTCACGTCGAGGCGATGAAAGAGCGTATTCCGGTGCAGATCAAAGTGAAAAAGGTCAACGGGCTCGGCGTCAGCCGGTTGGAGGCGCACTTCAGGCTGGAATGATCCCGCCGCGCGCGGCGCAGAAGTGTGACCGCGGCGGCACTCCGCAGTGAAAAGCGTTGAGCCGCGGCAAGCACGGGTTATTATGCAGGCATAACAGGATTGTTACTGTATCCCCTTCGCCGCTCAGGCCGCAGGACAGAAACATAAAATACAGGCAAAACCTGACGCCCGGGATCGCTTCCGGGCGTCAGGTTTTTTCGTTTTCAGGATGCTGAAACACCGGGAAAAACCATGAAAATCGCTAAAATACTCAATAATAACGTGGTGATTACGCTGGACGACCGTCAGGAAGAGACGGTGGTAATGGGAAAAGGAATCGGCTTTAAAAAGAAGCCCGGCGATACGCTGGACGAAAGCCTGATCGAAAAGGTGTTCACCCATAACGGCGGTGAAATCGCCGAGCGCTATAAAGAGCTGCTCGCAGAGATCCCATTGGCCTGCGTCACCACCGCCGACAGGATCATCACCCTCGCCCGCGAACGCCTGCCGGGCAAGTTGCATAACATCGTCTACATCACGCTGACCGATCACATCCACTTCGCCCTGCAGCGCCATGCGCAAGGGCTGGATATCAAAAATGCGCTGCTGTGGGAGATTAAAAAGCTCTACCCGGCCGAGTTCGCCGTTGGGCTGGAGGCGCTGGCCCTGATCGCCCAGCGGCTGGATACCGCGCTGCCGGAAGACGAAGCCGGATTTATCGCCCTGCACCTGGTCAACGCTCAGCTTAACGACGAGATGCATAACACGCTGCACATCACCCGCGTGATGCAAGAGATCCTCAACCTGGTCAAATACCATTTCCGCTTTGATTACAACGAGGAATCCCTAAGCTACCACCGCTTCGTCACCCATTTGAAGTTCTTCGCCCAGCGCCTGCTGGGGAAAAACTACGTCGACAGCGACGACGACTCGCTGTATCAGGTCGTGAAAGAGAAATACCGCGAGTCTTTCGCCTGCGCCGGCAAGATCAACCGCCACATCGAAAAGCACTATCAGCATCAGCTCACCACGGAAGAGATGATGTTTCTGACCATTCATATCGAACGGGTGCGCAGCGAAAGCGAGGAAAAGCCGGCTTAACGGCGGGCGTCCGCCACCCGCACGCCGTACTGCGGAAACACCGCGTCGGCGGAGATCAGCGTCAGCCCCTCGGCCTGCGCCTGTGCGATCAGCATGCGATCGAAAGGATCCTGATGATAGGGTGGCAGCTGCCCGGCCTGTTGGCAGTGAAAGGCGTCCATAGGCAACGACAGAAAATCCTCGGCCTCGATGATCGCAAAGATGTCTTCCGGCAGCGCCAGTTTGCCCAGCGCCTGCTTGATCGAGATCTCCCAAATGCTGGCCGCGCTGACGTACACCGCATTGCCCGGATCGGCGATCTGCCTTTTGGCGTTCGCGCCCAGACAGGCGTCATCAATCAACCACCACAGCAACGCGTGGGTATCCAGCAACAGGCGCTTCATTCATCGCCCTCAAACAACGCCGCAATGGCCGCATCCCCCGCGTTGAAATCCGCCGGCACGGTGAACTTGCCCTTGGCGGCGCCAGGGCGGCGCGCTTCCCCCTTGATGGCGACCAGCTGTACGTACGGCTTCCCTGCTTTTGCAATAATCACGGTTTCTCCCTCCGCGGCTCTGTCCGCCAACTGACTCAGATTGGATTTGGCTTCGTGCATATTGGCCTGAATCGGCATACGCGTCCTCCTTAGCTAAGTTAGCTAAAGCATAAAGCGCCGTCCAGTTTTTGTACAGTGAAGGGTTTAAAGCGCGAGCAGCCTCGCGCTTTGTTGCAACGCTTAGCGCTGCTGTTGCGGCCACAGCCAGGCCGCGCCGCGCACGCCGCTGGAGTCGCCGTGAACCGCCTTGCGGATCGGCGTTTCACACTCGCCGCCGAACACCCAGTCTTTCACTCGCTGCGGCACCGTGCGGTACAGGCGATCCACGTTGCTCATGCCGCCGCCGAGCACCACCACGTCCGGATCCAGCATGTTGATCACGTGCGCCAGCGATTTCGCCAATCGCATTTCGTAACGTACGATCGCCTGCTCCGCCAGCGCATCGCCCCGCTCGCTCAGCGCCATGATCTCATGCCCTTGCAGCGCGTTGCCGCTCAGGCGCGCATAGTCGGTGGCGAAACCGGTGCCGGAAATAAAGGTTTCGATGCAGCCCGGTTTGCCGCAGTAGCACGGCACTTCGCGGGCGTAACGCAGCTCATCGTCATCCTGCCACGGCAGCGGGTTGTGGCCCCATTCGCCGGCAATGCCGTTGCCGCCGGAATGCGCCTGGCCGTTCAGCGCCACGCCGGCGCCGCAGCCGGTGCCGATGATGACCGCAAACACGGTTTTCGCGCCTGCGCCGGCGCCATCGGTGGCTTCCGACACCGCCAGGCAGTTGGCGTCGTTGGCGATGCGCACCTCGCGCGCCAGCAGCGCCGACAGATCCTTATCCAGCGGCTGGCCGTTGAGCCACACCGAGTTGGCGTTCTTCACCCGCCCGGTAAACGGCGACAGCGTGCCGGGAATGCCGATCCCGACCGATCCTCGTTCGCCGGTATGATCCTCCGCCAGTTTCACCAGTCCGGCGATCGCCGCCAGGGTTTGCCGGTAGTCATGGCGCGGCGTGGCGATGCGATGGCGAAACAGCTCCCGCCCGTCATTCGCCAACGCGATCACTTCAATTTTTGTTCCACCCAAGTCGATGCCAATGCGCACGTATTTTTTCTCCTCGATGCCACGCAGCGTTGTCACAGCCTAATGTAAGCGCGCGAATGAATCACCTGTTTCCCATTCTCCGTCCCGTCCTTCCCCGGTGCGCAAAGCGACGCAATTCGGAGAGAATGGGGCGATTTTTCAGCGTCAATTCGTTATCATGCCGCCCTGCTTTTGACGAATCAGCGTGCCGAACGCACGCCCAGCCAGGGATAACATTATGCTGTGGTTTAAGAATTTGATGGTTTACCGTTTGAGCCGCGAAGTGGCGTTAAACGCGGATGAAATGGAAAAACAACTCAGCGCGTTCGCCTTCACGCCGTGCGGCAGCCAGGACATGGCGAAGACCGGCTGGGTCTCCCCGATGGGCTCGCACAGCGATGCGCTGACGCACGCGGTCAACGGCCAGATCGTCATCTGCGCGCGCAAGGAAGAGAAAATCCTGCCGTCGCCGGTGATCAAGCAAGAGCTGCAGGCCAAGATTGAGCGCCTGGAGGCGGAGCAACACCGCAAACTGAAGAAAACCGAGAAGGACGCGCTGAAAGATGAAGTGCTGCACAGCCTGCTGCCGCGCGCGTTCAGCCGCTTCAACCAGACCTTCATGTGGATCGACACCGTCAACGATCTGATCATGGTCGACGCCGCCAGCGCCAAACGCGCCGAAGACACGCTGGCGCTGCTGCGCAAAAGCCTCGGCTCGCTGCCGGTGGTGCCGCTGACCATGGAAAGCCCAATCGAACTGACGCTGACCGAATGGGTGCGTTCCGGCGAGATGCCGGCCGGCTTCGCCATTCAGGATGAAGCGGAACTGAAAGCGATTCTGGAAGAAGGCGGCGTGATCCGCTGCAAGAAGCAGAATCTGATCAGCGACGAAATCGCGGTGCACATCGAAGCCGGCAAGCTGGTGAC